>DASZXE010000089.1:0-9527 GCA_035546475.1 Kofleriaceae bacterium | reverse complement strand
GCGTCGCCGGCCTGCGCGCGCCAGGCGGCGTCGAGGTCGCCGGCGGCGGCCGCCGCGAAGCAGGCCAGGCCGATGGCGCGCTCGCGCTCGACGAGCTCGCGGCCCTCGCGCTCGGCGTCGCCGGCGGGCAGCGGCGTGCCGACGATCGCGGCGTCGGCGACCTCCTCGATCTCGCGCCAGACGTCGGCGTGGGCGACCGCGGCGTCGCCGCCGACGCGCAGCGGGCAGACGACGCTGTTGTAGTCGACGACGGTCCAGCTCCCCAGCCGGAAGACGCGGTTGAACGGGAACAGGCGGCACGAGGCCGGCTTGGCGGCGCGGCCGTCCTCCACCTCGATGCGGCAGAGGCCGTCATCGGCGAGGAACCAGCAGCGGTCGCGCGGGTTGAAGACCGTCAGCGCGGCGCCGCGCCGCCGGACGTACGGCGCGATCGCCGGGCGCCTGGCGACCAGCGCGGCGAGCTGGCCGCCGGCGACGTCGAGGCCGATGCCGAGCCCCTTGCAGCAGGCGCCGCACCCCTCGCAGCGGTACGAGAACCCGCGATCGGGCCAGGTGAACCAGACGCGCTCGAGCTCGGCCACGGCCGACCCTACCGCGGCTGTCCGGCGCGCACACCGGCAGGAGTAGACTGGATGGGTGAGCCGCCGCCCCACCTTCGCGCCCGCGCTCCTGGCTGCCGTGTTGCTGGCGTCCGGCGCGCTCGCCGCCGGCTGCTCGTCGGCGCAGGTCGCGGGCGATGGCCCGCCGCACGTCGACGCGCCGGCGGCGCTCGACGGGCCGCCGGGCGACGCGGACGGCGACGCCGGGCTCGACGGCGCGACCGACGGCGCCATCGACGCCGAGGGGGACGCCGCGCCGCCCTGCCCGATCTCCACCGGCGACAGCCCGGTGCTCGACGGCACCGGCGACCTCGCGGCCTATCCCGCCTCGCAGGTGCTGACGCCCGGCGTGCCGCTGCAGGCGACCGACCGGGTGGCGATCACCTGGGATCCCATGTATCTCTACGTGACCGCGACCGCCGGCTCGTTCGCCGACCCGTTCAAGCCGCTGCACGTCTACGTCGAGACCGGCGACGCGCTGCCGGCGGCGGCGCCGTCGATGGGCAAGGAGTACGGCGGCGACGTGCCGTTCCTGCCATTCGCGGCGAACCACCTGATCGCGGTCCGCCGGCAGGACGACTCCGGCACCGGCGCCTACGACGGGGTCTACCTGCCGGACATGCCGGTGTCGTGGACGACGCGCACCGCCGCGCTGGTGCCGGGGACCGATGTCTTCGCGTCGGCCGACAACGGCACGCTGTCGGTGCGCACGCCGTGGGCGGCGCTCGGCGGCTGCCCGACGACGATGCGGCTCGCCGCCCACGTCGTGAACGGCGACGTCGGCAACGACTGGAAGGACACCGTCCCGACGACGCACACGCCGTGGATGCAGCCGGGCGGCGGCTACTACGAGATCGATCTCACCGCCGATCCCGCGATCGCCGGCTGGACGCAGCACTGACGCGCGCTCCGCGCTCCGCCGCGTCGAGGCGGGCTCGGTGGTAGCCTCGTCGAGGAGGCACCATGACGTACCCGGCGCTCCTCTCGTCGCTGAGCCTGGCGCTGACCACGGCCGTGCTCGCCGCCTGCGGCAGCGCGGCGCCGCCCGCGCAGGGGCCGCGCGCCGCCACCGGCGCCAGGATCGAGCAGAAGGCCGCGATCGAGGGCGGCATCACCAGCGAGGGCGCGAACCACGAGGGCGAGGGCGCCACCGTCACCCCGCCCACCGCCGCCGGCGGCGCGGAGGCGGCGGGCCAGGGCGCGCTCGACGGCGAGGTCGGCATCGGCACCGGCGCGGGCGCGGGGACGCCGCGCGCCGCCAACGCGCCGTCGCTCCAGCTCGACGAGCCGCGCGTGATCGGCCACCTCGAGGCGAGCGCCGCCGGCCAGACGATCCGGCGCGACGTCGGTCAGCTCCAGGCCTGCTACGAGCAGGGGCTGCGCGCGCGGGGCGACCTCGCGGGCAAGCTCGTCGTCGACTTCTCGGTCGGCGCCACCGGCAAGACGTCGGACGTCAAGGTGACCGGGCCGCTGACCTCGATGCCGGCGCTCCGCGACTGCGTGCAGCACGTCTTCGAGGGGATGGCCTTCCCGAAGCCGCGCACGGGCACCGCCACGATCACGCAGGTGATGAGGTTCTCCACCGGCGCGTGAGGGCGCGCCGCTCCGGATCGCCGCCGCGGCGCGGGCGGGGTAGGCTGCGCCGCACACCACCTGGAGGCATCCGTGAAGCGCAACGCGAAGGCAATCTGGAAGGGTTCCGTCACCGAGGGCTCGGGCCACCTCACCACCCAGTCCGGCGCCGTGACCGACGTGCCCTACTCGGCGAAGCTGCGGTTCCAGAACGAGGACGGCAAGGCGGGCACCAACCCCGAGGAGCTGATCGCCGCCGCGCACGCCGGCTGCTTCGCGATGGCGCTCTCGGCCCGGCTCACCGCGAACGGCACGCCGCCCGAGCAGCTCGAGGCGGACGCCGCCGTCGAGCTCGTCAAGAAGGAGAGCGGCTGGGCGATCCCGTCGATCCAGCTCACCGTCCACGGCAAGGTGCCCGGCCTCGACGACAAGAAGTTCCAGGAGCTGGCCGCCGACGCCAAGGCGAACTGCCCGGTGTCGAAGGTGCTCGCCGGCGCCGAGATCACGCTGACCGCGACGCTCTCGAAGTAGCGCCGCGCGGCCGCGTCAGGGCGCCGGCGGCGCCGGCGGCCGCAGCTCGAAGGTGACCACCGGCGCCGGCGCGTCGCCGGTGGCGGCGGCGCCGTCGACGCCGACGATCCGGGTCGGCTCGAGGCCGTACTTCGTCACCAGCAGGTCGCGCACCACCTTCGCGCGCTGCTCGCTGAGCTTCTGCGCGTTCTTCTCCTTCGGCCCGGCGTGGCCGTGGACCGCGACGGTGGCGACGCCGGCCAGCGAGTGCGCCGCCCGCTGGTCGTCGAGCGCCTTCAGCTTGTCGCGCAGGGCAGCGAGCGCGACCTCCGAGCCGCGCGCGAGCGTCGCGGTGCCGGCCAGGAACACCACCGGCGGCGGCGGCTCGAGCTGCGCGTGGAGGTCGTCGCAGCCGGCGGTGACCGTGCACGGCCGGTTGCACAGGCAGGTCGTGCACTCCGACTGGAACGGCGCACCGTCGCGCACGTAGGCGCCGCCGACGACGCAGCCGCACGGCTCGCCGCTCGCCGTCTGCTTCCACGCGCCGGTGGCGGTGGTCGCCGGCACGCCGAGGTGATCGAGGTCGAGCCCGGCGGCCGCCTCGTTCGCGCACAGCTCGACGACGACGGCGTCGCCGCCCGACGACGCGACCACGTCGACGACGCCGGGGTGGGCGAGCAGCTCGTCCCTGTGCGCGGCGATCGCCTGCTCGGCGGGCGACGGCGCCGCCGGCGGAGGCGGCGGGTGGGTCACGTCGATCTGGACGACCTGCGGCGCCGCCGGCCGTGGCGGCGGCGTGGTGACGTGCCGCTCGCCGCACGCCCCGCCGACCAGCACCGCCACCGTGATCGAGATCGCCGCATGGTTCGCCATGCACCGATCATAGACGACGGTCGCGGAGCTGGCTCGCCGCGACGCGCCGGCTACGCGCGCTCGAACAGGCCGGCCGCGCCCTGGCCGCCGCCGATGCACATCGTGACGACCGCGTAGCGGCCGCCGCGCCGCTTCAGCTCGTAGAGCGCGGACGCCGTCAGCTTGGCGCCGGTGCAGCCGAGCGGGTGGCCGAGCGCGATCGCGCCGCCGTTGACGTTCAGCTTCTCGTCGGGGATGCCGAGCTCGCGCTGGCAGTAGACCGCCTGCGACGCGAACGCCTCGTTCATCTCGAACAGATCGATGTCGGCGATCGACAGCCCGGTCTTCGCGAGCAGCTTCTGCACCGCCGGCAGCGGGCCGATGCCCATGATCGCCGGGTCGACGCCGACCGTCACGAACGCGCGGAACCAGCCGAGCGGCTTCACGCCGAGCTCGTCGGCCTTCGCCCGCGACAGCACGAGCGCCGCCGCCGCGCCGTCGGAGATCGGCGACGCGTTGCCGGCGGTCACCGAGCCGCCCTGCGCGAACGCCGGCGGCAGCTTGGCCAGGCCCTCGAGCGTCGTCTCCGGGCGCGGCAGCTCGTCGACGGTGAAGTCGCGGTACTGCTTCGCGCCCGAGGCGTCGTAGGAGACCGCGCGCACCGGCACGATCTCGTCGGCGAACGCGCCGCGCTCGAGCGCGGCCTTCGCCTTCTGCTGCGAGCCGTAGGCGAACCGGTCCTGCGCCTCGCGGGTGATGCCGAACTTCTTGGCGACGTTCTCGGCGGTGATGCCCATCGGCGTGTTCGCCGACGGCAGGTGCTCCATCAGCTCGGGCGACGCCGACAGGTGGAAGCCGGTCATCGGCACGTACGTCATCGACTCGACGCCGCCGGCGATCACCGCGTCGCACGAGCCGACCGCGATCGATCCGGCGGCGATCGCGATCGCCTGCAGGCCGCTCGAGCAGAAGCGGTTGATCGTCTGCGCGGGGACCTCGATGCCGAGGTCGGCCGACAGCGCGACCAGGCGCGCCACGTTGAGCCCCTGCTCGCCCTCGGGCATCGCGCAGCCGAGGACGACGTCGTCGATGTGGCCGCGCGCCTGCGGGACGCGCTTCATCAGGCCGCGCAGCACGTCGGCGGCCAGCTCGTCGGGGCGCCGGAGCGCGAGCGAGCCCTTGTGGCCGCGGCCGACGGCGGAGCGGACGGCCTCGGCGATCACGATGTCGGTGTTCATCTTGGTGGTCATGGTGGATTCCTCGGGGTCGCCGGTCAGTTCCGCAGCGGCTTGTTGTTCATCAGCATGTACTGCATGCGCTCCTGGCTCTTCGGCTCGCCGCAGAGCGACAGGAACGCCTCGCGCTCGAGCTCGAGCATCCGGTCCTCGGACACCGGCCCGGCGCCACCGCCCGCGCCGCCGCACAGCACCTCGGCCAGCTTCATGGCGATCTTGCCGTCGTGCTCGCTGGCGTAGTTGCCGGCCATGAGCGTGTTGACCATCATCTTCAGCGTCGCGATGCCGCTCTCGCCGGGCAGCTTGTAGCTGCGCGGCGTCGGCGGGTGGTAGCCGCTCGCCGCCAGGCCGATCACGCGCTGCTTCGCCTCGTGGAGCTGGCGCGCGCGGTCGAACGAGACGCCGTCGGTGGCGCGGAAGAAGCCGGCGACCTTCGCCTCCTCGGCCGACGTCGCGACCTTGGCGAGCGCGATGTTCTTGAAGACCTGCGTCACGTAGGCGTAGACGTCGATGTCGACGCCCTCCGGCACGCCCTCGAGCGCGCGCCACAGCATGTTCATCGTGCCGGCGCCGCCGGGGATGAGGCCGACGCCCACCTCGACGAGGCCGGCGTAGGTCTCGGCCGCCGCCTGCACCGCGTCGGCGCCGAAGCAGAGCTCGAGGCCGCCGCCGAGCGTCATGTTGTACGGCGCCGCGACCACCGGCACCGTCGCGTACTTCATCCGCTGGGTCGCGTACTGGTAGCCGTGGATCATCTCGCGCAGGCCGTCCCACTGCTTCTGCTGGGCGGCCATGACGACGCCGAACAGGTTGGCGCCGACGCAGAAGAACTCGCCGGTGTTGTAGACGAGGAGCCCGCGGAAGTCGGCCTCCGCCTTCGCCACCGCCTCGTGCAGCAGCTTGATGACGTCGGCGTCGATGCTGTTCGCCTTGGTCTTGAAGGTGAGCCCGAGGATGCCGTCGCCGAGGTCCCACGCCTCGGCGCCCGCGTTCTTCAGCACCGGCGCGCCGCCGCGCCGCAGGACCTCGAGCGTGACCTCGCGCGGATCGACCTTGCGCGGCACGTACTCGCCGAGCTGCGGCGACCAGACCCGTTCGGCGCGGTAGAAGCCGGTCGCGCCGGCGGCGATCATCTTGTCGATCCACGCCGGCAGCGCGATGCCCTCCCGCTGCATGCGGGCGGTGGTCTCGGCGAAGCCGAGCGCGTCCCACGTCTCGAACGGGCCGAGCTCCCAGTTGTAGCCCCACTTCATGGCGTCATCGATCGCGTTCGGCTCGTCGGTGATCTCGCCGATGCGGCGCGCCGAGTAGGCCAGGCTCCGCGACAGCGCCTGCCACGCCAGCTCGCCGACGACGCCGGGCGTCGCGACCAGCTTCTTCACGCGCTCGCGGACGTCGTCGATCTTGGCGAGCGACTTCGCCGCCTTCGCGATCGCCTCGTCGCCGCCCTTGGCGCGGTAGTCGCCGGTCTTGGGGTCGAGCGTCAGGACGTCCTTGCCGGCCTTCTTGTAGAAGCCGCCCTTCGTCTTGTCGCCGAGCTGGCCGCGCTCGACCATCGTGCGGATGTACGGCGGCAGGGTGAAGACCTCGCGGTCCTCGTCGGCGGTGAGGCTCTTGTGGCAGTTGTCGACGACGTGCGCCAGGGTGTCGAGGCCGACCAGGTCCGCGGTGCGGAAGCTCGCGCTCTTCGGGTGGCCCATCGGCGCGCCGGACAGGGCGTCGAGGTCCTCGGGAGCCAGCCCCTTCTCGAGCATCAGGTGGATGCCGGCGACCATCGCGTGGGTGCCGATCCGGTTGGCGATGAAGTTGGGGGTGTCCTTGGCCCAGACGATGCCCTTGCCGAGCTGGTCCTTGCCCCAGTGCTCGATCCGCTCCTTGACCGCCGCCGACGTGTCGGGCCCGGCGACCAGCTCGAGCAGCTTCATGTAGCGGGGCGGGTTGAAGAAGTGGGTGACGAGGAAGTGCTGCTTGAACCGCTCGCTGCGGCCCTCGAGCATCTCGGCGATCCGGAGGCCGCTCGTGTTGGAGGCGATGATGGTGCCGCCGGTGAGCATCGCGTCGAGCTTCGCGAACAGCGCCTGCTTGATGTCGAGCCGCTCGATGATCGCCTCGACGATGAGATCGCAGTCGGCGACCTTGGCGAGGTCGTCGTCGAAGTTGCCGGTCCGGATCAGGCCGGCGTTCTTCGCCGCCATGAACGCGGCCGGCTTCGCCTTCTTCAGCTTGTCGAGCGCGCCGGCGGCGATCGCGTCGCGCTTCTCGCGGGAAGCCCGGTCCGCGTCGCTCAGCTTCGGCGGCACGATGTCGAGGAGGAGGACGGGGAGGCCGGCGTTGGCGAGGTGGGCGGCGATGCCGCCGCCCATCACGCCGGAGCCGAGGACGGCGACCTTGCGGATCGGTTGGGTCATGACGCGCGGCACCTTACCAGAAACCGTCAGCTTGGACGGTTGATGCGTGGGACGGCGTCCGCGGTGGTATGACGCGGCGGATGCAGCACGGCGGCCGCGGGCCGAGACGGTGGGGGCGCGGCTCCGCGATCGCGGCGAGCGTGGCCCTGGCCGTGGCCCTGGCGGCGTGCGGCAGCAAGAAGCCGGCCCGGCACCGTGACGACGCGGCGGTGCCGGCCGCGGGCGTGAAGGCGCGGGTGCTCGACGACGCGGGCCTCGCGGCGCTGGCGGCGGTGACCGTCGACACCTACACCGTCGACGTCGTGCAGCGCGGGCCGGAGTTCGGCGCGGTGATCCGCGGCGGCGCGGCGTCGGCGACGGTGACGGTGAGCGGCTGCCTGACCTGCACGCCGATCGACCTCGCGCGGTGGGAGGCGGAGCGCGCGTCCCTGACGGCGCTGTTCGCGCCGGCGGCGGGCGACACGCTGGCGCTCGCCGCCGTCGACCGGGCGGGGCGGCCGGTGATCGAGGCGCGGGCGCGGCGGACCGTCGAGGGCGCGCCCGAGGCGTTCGTGTTCGACACCTGGAACGACGGGACGACGCAGCTCGTCGCGTCGTGCGAGCAGCCGGGCGGCGCCGACGCGGAGCGCGCGTGCAGCGAGCTCGTCGAGGCGAGCACCGAGGCATACCTGCCGGTGCTCGCGCCGGCGGGCCGCTGACTACGCCGGCGGTCAGCGCTCGCCGAAGTTCGTGATCGTCATGCGGCGCACGTGGCCGCTGTACTCGCCGGTGTAGATCGTCGCGCCGTCGGGCGACAGCGCGAACCCCATGCGGCAGCCGGTGGCGAGCGGCGTCGTCACGCCGGCGGCACCCGGGCGGACGTCGAGGCGGAACAGGTCGGCGTGCGCGCAGTAGTAGAGCGCGCCGTCGCTCGTCCACGCGCCGGCGACGGCGGGCAGCGACACCTCGCCCGGCTCGACGCGCGCCTCGCACGCGCGCAGGTCGGGGCAGCGCAGCTCGAAGCGCCGGCCGGCGGGACCGGGGACGACGAGCGCGACCGGCGGCTCGCCGTCGCGCCGCAGATCGCCGCCGGCGAGTCCGACGCTCCACGCCTCGCGCCGCTCGCGCTCGAGGCTGAGGTGGACGCGCGCGTCGCCGCCGATCGCGAACCCCTCGACCGGCCCCGACAGCTCGGCGAGCACGCGGGAGACGCCGCCGGCCACCGGCATCGCGACGACGCGCGGCGGCGCGAGCGTCGTGTAGACGAGCTCGCGGGCGTCGGGCGAGAAGCCGGCGTGGTCGCCGTCGGCGGCGACGCGCAGATCGCCCGTGCGCAGGTCGAGGAGGACGATGTGCGGCGCGGCGCCGTCGGTGCGGACCGCGGCGAGGTGGACGCCGTCGGGGGACGCGGCCGGCCCGCTGACGATCTCGCGCACCTCGGTCGTGAGCGCGCGCCGCACGCCGCCCTGCCACGCGACCAGGTGTACCGAGGTGACGTCGACGTCGAACAGCAGGCGGCGCCCGTCGGGCGTCGGCGCGGGGCCGAGATCGGGGCCGGCGCCGGTGGTGATCGGGTGCGGTGCGCCGCCGGCGAGCGGCAGCTCCCACAGGTTCGCGGGGCCGCCGCGCGTCGACGTGAACAGCACGGCGCGGCCGTCGGCGGTGAAGACCGGGTCGAGGTTGTTGGCGCCGTCGTCCGTGAGCCGGAGCCGCGCGCCGTCGGCGAGCGAGATCATCCAGACGTCGGCGGACATCGTGTAGCCGGCGCGCTCGACGTAGACCGCGCGGGTGCCGGCGGGATCGCAGCGCAGCCAGCCGACCCGCGGGCCGGGAGCCTCGCGCGCGAGCTCGCGCGGCGGCTGGCCGGGGGCGACCACCTCGAGCGCGCTGCAGCCGGGGCAGTCGGGCGGCGCGGCGACGACGGCGAGCCGGCCGCCGCAGTCGTCGACGCCGAACGCGGGCCCGGCGAAGTCGACCTCCTGCGCGCCACCGGCGACCGGCACGCGGACGATCGCGTTGCCGTGGCCGGTGTCGATCGCGAGCACCGCGGCGCCGTCGCGCGCCCAGCGGACCGACGAGTGGGCGATCGCCTGGTCGGGCCGCGTGAGCGCGCGGCGCGGACCGCCGCCGATCGGCTGCACGTAGATGCGGTAGTGCTCGGGCTGCTCGGCGTCGGAGGCGAACGCGAGCAGCCGGCCGTCGGGCGACACCGACGGCGCGTCGGAGTCCTCGTCGACCTGCGGCTGCAGCTCGACGATCGCGGGCCGCCACGCCGGGGCCGGGCGCCGCGCGAGCACGACGACGGCGACCGCGACCGCGGCGGCGAGCAGCGCGGCGGCCGCGGCGACCGCGTACGCGGCGCGGCGCCGGCG
>DASZXE010000088.1:0-4502 GCA_035546475.1 Kofleriaceae bacterium | reverse complement strand
GCCACCGCCGGCCGCCGCCGTCGCGGGTACTGGCGCCGCTGCAGACGATCGAGCTCGCGCTGCACCTTGCCGGCCAGCCGCTCGACGATCGAGACCCGCCGCGCGTTCTTGCCGAGCGCCTTGCCGGTGTCCCCCTCGTGCTTGCGCAGCCAGAGCCGGCAGCGGCCGAGCACCAGGGTCAGCGCCGTGATCGCCTCCGGTCCCTCGTCGTTGTCGCGGGCCGTCAGCCGGTCGTAGGCCTCGAGCGCGCGGATGATGTTCTTCCACTCCTCCGACTTGAACGACTTGCCCACGCCGGCGTGGTCGATGAAGTCGGCCGCGAGGAGCTTCGCCTGCACCGGCGCCGCGCCCGCGCCCACGCCCACGCCCGCGCCGAGCGCGCCGGCCGAGCGGCCGACCGACACCGACTCGCCGGCGGCCGCGCGCGCGCCGAGCTCGTCGGCCTCCGCCTCGAGCGCCGGATCGGCGTTGATCGCCGCGTCCTTCCCCTGCGGCAGCGCCACCGCGCCGGCCCGCTGCTGCTCGACGTGGGTCAGCTCGTGGCCGAGCAGCGCCGCGCCTTCCTGGCTGCCGGGCGCGTAGGCGCCGCGCGCGAAGTGGATGTCGGTGCCGCGCGTGTACGCCGCCGCGCCGAGCTGCTCCGCCCCGCCGTCCTCGTGGATGCGGACGTCGGCGAAGCTGGTCCCGAACGACGACTCCATCGCACCGCGCGTGCGGCCGTCGAGCGGCGCGCCGGTGCCGCTGGCGGCCGGCGCCGGCGCCCCCTCGCGCGACGACTCCGCCTTCGCCTGGGCGACCTGCGCGGGCCGGCCGCCGAAGCCGTCGTGCGCGGCGCCGCGATACGGTTCGTCGGACCATGCATCGGGCCGCGCGTCGGTTCGCGCATCGGACCATGCATCGGGCCGCGCATCGGGCCGCGCATCGGACCACGGATCGGTCGGACTCCTGGACCAGGAAGCATCGTGAGGCGTACGGCCGAACGTCATGGCCTTCCTTCGACGTGGTGGGGCGCTCGCCCCGGCCCGGCACAGGCCGCGGTGCGCGCGTTCCCCCTGTCCCTCCCTACGCCGGCGACGCGTTGTCCGCCATTCCGCTGTTCAGCGGGGGAGGGCTCGGCGATGCTGCCGCGCGGTGACGACGTCCGACGACTGGAAGCGACTCGCCGGGTTCTGGCGCAACGTCCTCGAGCTGCCGGCCCACGACTTCGATCGCCTGAGCACGTCGCTGTCGGCGGGGCTCGCCGAGCTGCTCGGCGGCGCCGGCGCGGTCGTCCTCCTCGCCGCCCGCCTCGGCGACCGCGACGACGCGCTGCAGGGCTGGCAGCTCCGCCACTCGCTGGTCACCATCGACGTCAGCGCCGACGAGGTCCAGGCCTACGGCATGGCGGCGCGCCACTTCGCCGACGCCTACGCCGCGGCGTTCATCGCGGGCGCCGGCACCGAGCGCGCGCTCCTCCGCAGCGACGCGGTGACCGCCGAGCAATGGGCCGCCTGCGGGACGCGCCGGTTCCTCGACTCGCTCGGCATCGTCGATCACGTCGCGGCGGCGCGGCCGATCGCCGACGGCGTCGAGCTGGTCATCAGCGTCCACCGCACCGCGCCGCCCGCCTTCACCCGCGACGACGCCGACCTCCTGCTCGAGGCCATCAAGGGCCTGGGCGTGGTCGCCACCCGGCTCGCGCGCAGCTTCGGGCTGCCCGGCCCGCAGGCGCTGTCGCCGCGCGAGCGCCAGACCCTGTCGAAGCTGCTGCAGGGCCGCAGCGAGGCCGAGGTCGCGCACGAGCTCTCGCTCAGCCCGCGCACCGTCCACGACTACGTCGAGAGCCTGCACCGCAAGCTGGCCGTGCGCAGCCGCGGCGAGCTGCTGGCCCTCTGGCTCGGCGGCGCCTGAATCACACCTTCTGGCTGTTGGCGGCGAAGAAGGCCTTGATGCGGGCCGCGTTCTCGCCGTCGTACGACCAGAACGACGGCCGCGACGGATCGTCGGAGTTGATCATGTCGACGTAGATGCGGACGTTGCCGTCGTCGTCGACGATGACCGACTGGATGGTGGCGAGGTTGACGAACGAGCCGAACAGGTCGATGAACTGGTCCTTGATCATCGCGCCAGGGTAGCCGAGGTCGGCGGCCCTAGAACCAGGTGATCGCCGCGCCGACGCCGAGGTTGCGGCCGACGATGTCGGGGTTGCCGTCGTCGTCCTTGTCGTCGCCGTAGAAGCCGATGCCGGCGCGCGCCTCGACGGCGACCGCGAAGGTGCGGCCGCGGACGACGTCGAGGCCGGCGGAGAACAGCACGGCCGGCGCGTCGGCGCTGCGGGCGTCGACGTCGACGAAGCCGTCCCAGTGGGCGGTCGCGTGCGCGTTGCCGAGGCCGACGCCGAGCGCGAGGATCGGCACCGGGCGCAGCGTGACGCCGAGGGTCGCGACCGTGTGCGTGAAGGTGAAGTTGTCCTCGTGGTGGACCATCGGCCACACGTCGAGGGTCATGCCGATGCCGGGCCGGAACATGTACGTGAGGTGGCCGGCGATGCCGCCGGCGTCGTTGAAGCTGCCGCACGCGCCGTGGACCTGATCGTTGCAGTCGATGTCGCCAGCGTAGAGGCCCACGCCGCCCTCCCAGCCGACCCGCGCCGGCAAGGGTGCGGGCGCGCCGACCGGCGCCTGCGCGGCGGCGGCGGCGAGGCCGGCGAAGGTGGGGACGGCGGTGGCGGCGGCGAACGCGAGGTGTCGGATGGTGGATGACATGGAAGGCTCTCCTTGTCGGCCAGTATCGCAAGGCCGGGGCCAGCCGGGACCGTGCGCGGCTTGCCACAGACGGTCCACGCGTCGCCGGGTTGCGACCGTGAACGGCGCGTCACGTCGGCGATCGCGACAGCGCCGGCCACGACAAGGCCGGGCCGGTGCCGCATAGTGGCGGCGGTGTCGACGATCCTGACCGTGCTCGACCTGGAGAAGTCGTTCGGGCCCCGGCCGGTCCTGCGCGGGGTGTCGCTGTCGGTGCACGACGGCGACCGGATCGGCGTGATCGGGCGCAACGGCTCGGGCAAGTCGACCCTGCTCAAGCTGCTGGTCGCCGCGCGCGGCGGCGCCGGGCTCGACGACCCCGACGAGGCCCGCCAGCTCGAGCCCGACGGCGGCACGATCACGTGGCGGCGCGACCTGACGCTCGAGTACGTCTCGCAGGCGCCGCACCTGCCGGCCGAGCGCACGGTCGGCGAGCTGCTGGCGCGCGGCGGCTCGGTCGCCGAGCACCAGATCCACACGATGGCGGTCGGCCTCGAGCTGCCGCCGCTCGACGCGCGCATCGACACGCTGTCGCTCGGCCAGCGGCGCCGGGTCGCGCTCGGCCGCGCGCTGCTCGGCAAGGCCGACGTCCTCGCGCTCGACGAGCCGACCAACCACCTCGACGCCGACACCGTCGCCTGGCTGGAGGAGCGGCTCGAGGGCTGGCCGGGCGCGCTGCTGCTGGTGACGCACGACCGCTACTTCCTCGACCGGGTGGCGACCCGCATCGTCGAGCTCGACCGCGGCGCGCTGCACGCCCACGACGGCGACTACTCGAGCTTCCTCGTGCGGCAGGCCGAGCGGCTCGCCGGCGAGGCAGTGCGCGAGCACCAGCGGGCGATGTTCGTGCGGCGCGAGATCGAGTGGATCCGGCGGCGGCCGCCGGCGCGGACGACGAAGGCGAAGGCGCGCGTCGAGCGGTTCGAGGCGGCGGTGGCGGCGCGGCCCGGCATGATCGACCGCCTGCCGGGGACGATGGAGCTCCGGCTGCCGACCGGCGGGCGGCTCGGCCGCACGATCCTCGAGCTCGACGGGCTGTCGCGCACGCTCGGCGGCAAGCGGCTGTTCGACCGCCTGACGCTGGTGATGAAGCCGGGCGACCGGATCGGCATCGTCGGCAAGAACGGCGCCGGCAAGACGACGCTCCTGCGCACGATCCTCGGCGAGGCCGAGCCCGACGCCGGCAAGGTCGTCCTCGGGCTCAACACGACCCCGGCCTACCTCGAGCAGGGCCGCAGCGAGCTCGACGACGCGAAGACGGTGCTGCAGGAGGTCGCCGGCGGCAGCGACCACGTCGCGCTCGAGGACGGGCCGGTGCACGTGCGGACGTTCCTGCGGATGATGCAGTTCGACGACGCGACGGCCGACACGCCGATCGGCAAGCTGTCGGGCGGCGAGCGCAACCGCGTGCAGCTCGCGCGGCTCCTGCGGCGCGGCGGCAACCTGCTCGTGCTCGACGAGCCGACGAACGATCTCGACCTGCTCACCCTCGGCGTGCTCGAGCAGGCGCTGCTCGACTTCCCCGGCTGTGCGCTCATCGTGTCGCACGACCGCTGGTTCCTCGACCGGGTGGCGACCGGCATCCTCGCGTTCGAGGGCGACGGCCGGGTCGTCTTCCACGAGGGCAACTACACCGCCTACCACGACCGCCGCGAGGCCGCCGAGGCCGCCGAGGCCGCGCGCCCCGAGCGTGGCGCGACCGGCGCCGGCGCGAAGGCG
>DASZXE010000087.1:0-15517 GCA_035546475.1 Kofleriaceae bacterium | reverse complement strand
TTGCAGCGGTACGTCTTGCCGCCGGCACGGCTCAAGAAGGTGAGCCCGTATCGGCCGTAGGGCGGCGGGTCAGGGGAGGAGGAGGAGCTTGCCGTCGGACATGGAGCGGACGTAGGAGGGGAGGGCGGAGGGGGCGTCGCGCAGCGGGATGCGGGCGCGGATGGTGGTCGTGATGCGGCCGGTGGCGACGAGCTTCTGGGCGGCGCCGGCGAGGCGGAGGGAGGCGAGGAGGCCGGCCTCGCGGAGGTGGGCCGCGATCTCGAAGCCGCGCACGCGCTTGTGGCCGAAGGCGAGCTGCATCGGGTCGATCGCGCCGCACGGCTCGCCGGAGAGGGCGCCGTAGACGATGACCTCGCTCTCCTTCGGCAGGGCGTCGACGAGCTGGCCGGTGAGCGGGCCGGCGACCGCGTCGAAGGCGATCGTCGCGCCGAGGCCGCGGCAGGCGGCGGCGAGGCGGGCCGGGAAGTCGGCCTCCGACGACACGACGATGTGCTCGCCGCCGAGCTTGCGCAGGACCTCGGCCTGGTCGGCGCGGCGCACGACGTGGACGCCGCGCAGGCCGCGCTCGAGGCCGAGCACCAGCAGCATGCGGCCGAGCTGGCCGGCGGCGCCGGTCTGCACGTACGCGCGGTGGCCGCCGCGCCTGGCGAGCGCGAGGAGCGCGAGCGTCGTGATCGGGTTCGCCAGCGCGGTCGCGCCCTGCTCGAGCGTGACGCCCTTGCGCAGCGGCACGCACTGGTCGGCGCGCGCGACGCAGTACTCGGCCCAGGTGCCGGTGGTCTCGTGGCCGCCGACCGCGACCTTGCGGCCGAGCTGGTAGCGCGCGAGCGCGCCGCCGCCCGAGGCGACGACCTCGCCGGAGCCCTCGAAGCCGAGCGTCGCCGGCAGCGGGCGATCGATGCCGTAGCGGCCCTCGACATAGAGGAGGTCGGCCGGGTTGCACGGCGCGGCGTGCACCTTCACCAGCACCTGTCCGCGCGCCGGACGAGGCACCGGGATGCGGACGAGCTTCACCGCGTCGACGCCGGTCGCCGACTCCGCCACCAGCGCGTCCATCTCCGCGGGCACGTCCATCGGCGCCAGCATCCCGCCGGCCGCGCATCGCCGCAACCGCGCGCGGCTCCCGGACGAGCCTCGGCGGAGGACTTGCCATGTGCGTCACATGCAAGCATCATCTTTGCATGTCGAAGATGATCCAGATCCGGCACGTGCCCGACGCCGTGCACCGCCGGTTGAAGGCGCGGGCAGCGCTCGATGGCCGGTCGCTGTCCGACTTCCTCCTCGACGAGTTGAGACGGATCGCGGAGCGACCCTCGCAGGCCGAGCTGCTCGCCGAGCTCGCGAAGGTGGCGAGGCCGGCGCTCAGGCCCAGCCCGGCCGAGCTGATCCGCGCCGATCGTGATTCGCGATGATCGTCCTCGACGCGTCGGCGGCCACCGAGCTCGTCCTGCGCACGCCGACCGCGGCCCGGCTTGCCGCGCGGATCGGCGAGCACGTCATCCATGCGCCGCACATCATCGATCTGGAGGTGTGCAGCGCGCTGCGCGCGCTCGAGAAGAGCCGGGCCATCGCCAGCGCCGACGCCGACCTGGCCCTGACGAAGTTCCAGGACCTCCAGGTGGTGCGCGTCGCGCCATCGCTGCTCGTCGACCGGATCTGGGCGCTGCGCGGCAAGCTGACGCCCTACGACGCGAGCTACATCGCCCTCGCCGAGGCGCTGCACGCCCCGGTGATCACGTGCGACGGGAAGCTCGCGCGGACGGCAGGCCACAGCGCGGCGATCGAGGTCCTTTCCTGAGCCAGTGGGTGAGCCGGCCGATCAGAAGGTGAGGCGGAAGAGGGCGCCGCCGCCGGGGCGGGTGCCGGCGGTGATCGCGCCCTTGTGGACGAGCATGACCTGGCGCGCGAGGGCGAGGCCGATGCCGGAGCCCTCGGGCTTGGTCGTGAAGAAGGGCAGGTAGATGCGGTCGCCGAGGGTGTCGTCGACGCCGGGGCCGTTGTCGCCGATCTCGATCACCGGGTGGCCGCGGTCGGACAGGCGGGCGTCGAGCCAGACCTGCGGGCGCTGGCCGGCGGCCGGGCGGCTGGTGGCGGCGTCGGCGGCATTGCGCACCAGGTTGATGATCGCCTGATCGAGGAGCGCGTCGTCGGCCGTGATGGTCAGTCCGGCGGCGGGCAGAGTGACGTGCAGGTCGACGCCGCGCGGGCGGTGCTCGGCGGCGAGCAGCGGCTCGAGGCGCGCGAAGTAGTCGCGCAGCGGCAGCGGGCGCAGGCTCGGTGGCGGTAACTGCGTGAACTGCCGGTAGTTGCGCACGAACCGCATGAGGCTGTCCGAGCGGCGGGCGAGGGTCTGGATGGCGGCGCGCAGATCGGCGACCAGCTCCTCGTGCTCGTCGTCGGCGTCATCGTCGTCGGCGTCATCGTCGTCGGCGTCCTCGTCGTCGCCGCCGCCGCCGGGTGCCGCGCCGTCGCGCGGCCGCTCGCGGTCGGCGAGCTGCCCGACCAGGTCGTCGGCGGTCCGCGCCAAAGACGCGATCGGCGTCAGCGAGTTCATGATCTCGTGCGACAGGACCTGCGCCATGTCCTGCCACGCCGACAGCTCGTTCCAGTCCAGCTCCGACTGGATGTCTTGCAGCGTCACCAGCTTGATCGCCTGTCCGGTGATCGTCAGTCGCGTGGCGGACAGCACGACGTGGCGCTGCACGCCGTCGAGCTCGATGCGCGTCAGCAGGCGGTCGCCGGGGTGGCTCTGCACGAGGTCGCGCTGGAAGCCGGCGCCGTAGGCGACCAGCGCATCGATCCTCGTCGGCGCGGCGGCGTCGAGCAGGCGGCGCGCGGCGCTGTTCAGCAGCTCGACCGCGCCGTCCTCGTGCAAGGCGAGGATGCCGACCGGCACGTGCTCGACGAGCGCCTCCAGGTAGCGTCGCTGCGCCTCGCGGTCGAGCCGCGCCGCGCGGAACCGGCCGATGACCTCGTCGAACGCGCCCTTCAGGTCCGCGAACGTCGGCCCCAGCTCCTCGATCGTGAACGACTGCTGGAAGTCGTCGTAGCGGATCGCGCCGAGCAGCCGGACCAGCTCGCGGTTCGTCCGGTGGACGTAGTGGACGAGCAGCGCCGCCTGCGCGAGCGCCAGCCCGCCGGTGAGCGCGGTCGCGACCGGCAGCTCCGTCCGCGCCGCGAGGTAGACGACCGCCACCATCGTCGCGAACAGCGCGGCCAGCCGCACCGCGACCGCGCGCGCGAACCGGTCGGTGCCCATCGCGCGCTCGAGCGCCGTCACAGCCCGTGCTTCTCCATGCGGCGGTAGAGCGACGTCCGCGTGATGCCCAGCTCGTGCGCCGCGTGGCTGATGTTGCCGCCGTGGCGCGCGAGCGCGGCGACGATCGCCTGACGCTCCAGCTCCGCCAGCGTCGCGGCCGTCGGTGGGCCGGCGGCCGCAGCCTCCGGCACCCGCGCCGCCACCGCCGGCAGCGGGAAGTCGCCGAGCCGCAGCGTGTCGCCGTCGCTGAGGATGACGGCCCGCTCGAGCGCGTGCCGCAGCGCGCGCACGTTGCCCGGCCACGGGTACGCGACCATCGCCGCCAGCGCATCGTCGGCGATCCGCCGCACCGGCCGGCCGACCTTCCGCGCGTACAGCCGCAGGAAGTGGTCGGCGAGCAGCGGGATGTCCTCGCGCCGCTCGCGCAGCGGCGGCACCACGATCTCGACGGTGTTCAGCCGGTAGAGCAGGTCCTGGCGGAACGCCGTCTCGTCCTCGAGATCCTTCCGCGCCACGTTGGTCGCCGAGATCACGCGGACGTCGATCGGCACCGGCGCGTTGGCGCCGACCGGCACCACCTCGCGCCGCTCGAGCGCCGTCAACAGCTTCGCCTGCAGGTGGCGCGAGACGTTGCCCAGCTCGTCGAGGAACAGGGTCCCGCGGTCGGCCGCCTGGAAGCGGCCGATGCGGTGCTCGCTGGCGCCGGTGAAGGCGCCGCGCCGGTGGCCGAACAGCTCGCTCTCGATCACCGACTCGGTCACCGCGCCGAGGTCGACCGACATGAAGACCGCGTCGGCGCGCGCGCTGCGCCGGTGGATCTCGCGGGCGACCAGCTCCTTGCCGGTGCCGTTCTCGCCGAGGATGAGGACGTTCGCGTCGGTCGGCGCCGCCCTGGCGACCAGCTCGAGCACCCGCCGCATCGCCGGCGACTCGCCGAGCACCAGCTCCGAAGACGGCCGCGACAGCTCGGCCGCCAGCTCGCGGTTCTGCCGCTTCAGGCGCGCGGCCTCGACGCGGCTCCGCCGGTGCTCGATCGCCGCCCGCACCGTCGCGATCAGCTTCTCGTTCTGCCAGGGCTTGGCGACGAAGTCGAACGCGCCGAGCTTCATCGCCTCGACCGCGGTGTCGAACGCGGTGTAGGCGGTCATCAGCACCACGACCGCGTCGGGGTCGGCCTGGTGCACGCGCGTCATCCACGTCAGTCCCTCGCGGCCCGAGCGCACGCCGGTCACGAAGTTCAGGTCGAGCAGCACGACGTCGAACGGCTGCTCCGCCAGCAGCGACGGGATGCGCGACGGGTCGCTCGTCGCCACGACGTCGACCTGCCGCTTCAGCAGCAGCCGGGCGGCGGTCAGGATGTCGTGGTCGTCGTCGACGATCAGGATGCGGGCGTCGGCCAAGGGCGGTCCTCCACCACGCGGCCGGCCGCGCGGTCCACTGCACGCGTCCGGACAGCGGTGTCCGGATCCGTACACCGCGACGGGCGTTCGTGCCGCGCTGCGTTGCCAAGCTGCTGGAATCTCATGGCCGGGGACTGGCTCCGCCCTTGCTCTCCTGGGCGGCGCCAGCATGGAAGCGAGAAGCGCGCCGGGCGCGGGGCCGCCGTCGGGAGAGGCGATGGACAAGGTCGTCCGCCGCCGCGCGCGCTGGCCGCGCCGCGCGCTGATCGCGGCGGCGGTGCTCGTCCCGGTCGGCGTGGCGTACGCGATGCTGCGGCCCGCCAGCGAGCGCAGCTTGACGGTCGCCGGCTCGCACATCACCACCGCGCGCGTCGAGCGCGGCCAGTTCGACGACGTCATCCAGGTGCGCGGCCAGGTGACGCCGCTGCGCACGACGTTCGTCGACACCGCGTCGGGCGGCCAGGTCGAGTCGATCGCGGTCGAGGACGGCGCCCACGTCGAGCGCGGCCAGCTCCTCCTCGTGCTCACGAACACGCAGCTCCAGCTCGACCTGATCTCGCGCGAGGCGCAGGTCACCGAGCAGCTCAACATGCTGCGCAGCCTCGAGCTCACCCAGGAGCAGACCAAGCTCACCCACGAGCGCGACCTCGCCGAGATCCACTACCAGCTCAAGCGGCTGACCCGGCTCATCGCGTCCGGCGAGGAGGCCGTCGAGGGTGGCGCGACGCCGCGCCTCGAGCTCGACAACATGAAGGACGAGCTCGAGTACGACCGGAAGCGCCTCGAGCTGGAGACCACGACCCGCGCCGCCGCCGATCGCCTGCAGCAGCAGCAGCTCGTGCAGATGCGCGCCGCGACCGATCAGCTCGATCGCAACCTCGACATCGCCCACAAGAACCTCGACGCGCTGAACGTCAAGGCGCCGGCGTCGGGCACGCTGTCGGCGTTCACGCTCGAGGTCGGCCAGTCGCTCGCGCCCGGCGAGCGCATCGCGCAGATCGACGACCCCGACCACTTCAAGATCGTCGCCGACATCGACGAGTTCTACCTGCAGCGCGTCGACGTCGGCCAGCACGCCGACTACCCGGTCGGCGACACGACCTACCAGCTCCACGTCGCCAAGATCCGCCCGCAGGTGCAGCACAGCGTCTTCCAGGTCGAGCTGGTCTTCGACGGCGACGCGCCGGCGCAGGTGCGCCGCGGGCAGACCGCGCAGGTGCGGCTGCAGCTCGGCCAGCCGACCGAGGCGCTGCTCATCCCGAACGGCGCCTTCTACAACGACACCGGCGGCGCCTGGGTGTTCGTCGTCTCCAGCGACCACGGCCACGCCGTGCGCCGCACCGTGCGGCTCGGCCGCCGCAACCCGTCGCAGATCGAGGTCCTCGACGGCCTCACCGCCGGCGAGGAGATCGTGACGTCGCCGTACACGAGCTTCCTCGACATGGATCGCCTGCAGCTCACGCCCTGACCCCGACCCGCCAACGCCGGAGGAGCGCCCATGGCCACCGACACGCACCTCGTCCAGCTCCAGAGCCTGACCAAGACCTACCGGGCCGCCGAGGTCGAGACCACCGCGCTCCACGACGTCAACCTCGACATCCGCCAGGGCGAGTTCGTCGCCATCATGGGGCCGTCGGGCTGCGGCAAGTCGACCTTGCTCAACGTGATCGGCATGCTCGACAGCCCGAGCGCCGGCAGCTACCGCTTCCGCGGCGAGGACATCAGCCGCCACGACGAGGCGAAGCTGGCCGCGCTGCGCAAGCGCCACCTCGGCTTCGTCTTCCAGAGCTTCAACCTGATCGACGAGCTGACCGTCGAGGGCAACATCGAGCTGGCGCTGCTCTACCAGGGCGTGTCGGCGTCCGAAAGGCGGACACGCGTGAAGGAGGCGATGGATCGGATGCGCATCACCCACCGCGCGCACCACTTCCCGACCGCGCTGTCGGGCGGCCAGCAGCAGCGGGTCGCCGTCGCCCGCGCGGTCGTCTCGAAGCCGGCGCTCATCCTCGCCGACGAGCCGACCGGCAACCTCGACTCGCAGAACGGCGAGGAGGTCATGAAGCTGCTCGTCGAGCTGAACGCCGCCGGCACGACGATCGTGATGGTGACGCACTCGCAGGCCCACGCCGACTACGCGCGCCGGACGATCCACCTGTTCGACGGCAAGGTCGCCACCGAGAACCTGCGGGCCGCCTGAGGGGCCAGGGGGCACGTCGATGCTGCGCAACTACCTCACCGTCGCGTTCCGCAACCTCGTCCACAACAAGCTCTACTCGATCATCAACATAGGCGGGCTGACCGTCGGCCTCGCCGCCTGCCTGCTGATCGTCCTGTTCGTGCAGGACGAGCGGTCGTACGAGCGGTGGCTGCCGAACGCCGACCGCATCGCCGCCGTCGAGACGACCTTCTTCATCCCCGGCCGCGAGCAGATGGGGTTCGCCGCCGCGCCCGGGCCGGTGCAGCCGGCGCTCGCGCAGGACTTCTCGACCGACGTCGAGAAGGTCGTCCGCATCTTCGGCGACGAGGAGCCGGCGAAGCTCGGCGACCGCACGCTGCTCGGCCAGATCGCCTACGTCGACCCCGGCTTCTTCGACGTCTTCGACCTGCCGATGCTGGCCGGCGACCGCGAGCGGGCGCTCGCCGACACGTCGTCGATCCTGCTCGAGCACAAGACGGCGCAGAAGTTCTTCGGCGACCAGCCGGCGATCGGCCAGACGATCACCGTCGCCGGCACGAAGGTCTTCACCGTCGTCGGCGTGTTCGCCGACCTGCCGCGCAACACCCACCTCGACCTGCCGGCGATCGCGCGCTTCGAGCCGGCGCGCTACAAGGACCGGCCGTACGTGGCCGATAGCTGGACGTCGGTCAACACGCGCACGTACGCGCTGTTCCGCAGCCACGCCGCGATCGCGCGGGTCGCCGCCGCGCTGCCCGCCTTCGTCGATCGCCACGCCGACTTCAAGCTGCCCGGCGTCGACGAGAAGCCGAGCACGCTGCTCCGTCTCGGCCTCCGGCCGATCCGCGACATCCACCTGCACGCCGGCGTGCCCGGCTACGACAACGTCGGCAGCTTCACCGCGGTCGTCGCGTTCGCCGGCATCGCGCTGCTCATCCTCGTCATCGCGTGCATCAACTTCGTCAACCTGGCGACCGCGCGGGCGATGAAGCGGGCGCGCGAGGTGGCGATGCGCAAGGTCGTCGGCGCGACCCGCGTGCAGCTCGTCGGCCAGCACCTCGGCGAGGCGGTGATCACGGCGCTGATCGCGCTGGTGTTCGCCCTCGCGCTGGTCGAGCTGTCGCTGGCGCCGTTCAACGCGTTCCTCCACAAGCAGCTCCGCCTCCACCTGCTCGGCGATCCGACGCTGCTCGTCACCAGCCTCGCGCTCGTCGTCGCCGTCGGGCTGATCGGCGGGCTCTATCCGGCGGTCTACCTGTCGCGCTTCCGGCCGGCGGCGGTGCTCAAGGCGAACCAGTCGTCGGCGGGCCACGGCAGCTCGGCCTTGCGCACGGGGCTCGTCGTCTTCCAGTTCGCGATCTCGATCGCGCTCATCGTCTGCACGGCGACGATCTACAGCCAGACCGTCTACGCGCGCACGCTCGACCTCGGCTTCGTCCACCACGATCGGATGACGCTGGCCGGCATCGGCGACCTGCCGAACAAGGACCTGGCGACCACGCTCAAGGCCGAGATCGCGGCGCTGCCGGCGGTGCGCGGTGTCTCGCTGTCGTCGGACACGCCGCCGTTGCACAACAACAACAACACGCTCTTCTACCCGACGGCGACGCCGGGCGACGAGAAGCTGATCGTCGAGACGCTGCGCGTCGATCCCGACTTCTTCACCGTCTACGGCGTGCAACCGCTCGCCGGCCGCCTGTTCTCGGCCGACCGGCCGACCGACTTCCAGCCGGACGACGCCGCCAAGGTGGCGGAGCCGCGCCAGTCGATCGTCGTCAACCAGGCGTTCCTCGCCAAGCTCGGCGTCGCGCGCGCCGAGGACGCGGTCGGCAAGGTGCTGTACGAGGTCGACGAGCCGGGGAAGCCGATGCTGGTGACCACGATCATCGGCGTGGTGCCCGACCTCTACCTGCGGTCGGCGCGCTCGGTGGTGACGCCGCTCTCCTACTTCGCCCAGGGTGCCGGCGGCGACTTCAACCGGCTGACGGTGCAGGTCGCGCCGGGGGCGATGCGGCAGACGCTGAAGGCGGTCGAGGCGAGCTGGACGCGGCTCGCGCCGGGCGTGCCGTTCCGGCCCCACTTCGTCGACCAGGAGCTGAGCGTCCAGTACGACGCCGACGAGCAGCGCGGCGAGATCTTCGCCGGCTTCGCGGTGTTCGCGGTGCTGATCGCCTGTCTCGGATTGTTCGGACTGGCATCGTTCGCGGCCGAGCGGCGGACGAAGGAGATCGGGATGCGCAAGGTGCTGGGCGCCAGCGTGTTCGACATCGTGCGGCTGCTGGTGTGGCAGTTCTCGCGGCCGGTGCTGGCGGCGAACCTGATCGCGTGGCCGGTGTCGTTCTACGTCATGCAGCGCTGGCTGCACGGCTTCCAGCACCGGATCAGCCTGACCGAGCCGAAGTTCCTCGTCGGCATCTTCGGCGGCGCGGCACTGCTCGCGCTGGCGATCGCGTGGCTGACGACCGCCGGCCACGCCTACCGGGTGGCCCGCTCGAGCCCGAGCCGCGCGCTCCGCGTCGAGTAGGTGGCACCGGCCGGGCCGACTGCGACCAGCGCGACGTACGCGGGTCGCAGGGATTCAGCAGGTGCCAGCGAGCCATGGGCCCCGCGCGCGTGGCGATCGCGCAGCATCGGCGCATGCAGAAGGTGGTGACAGGTGCCACGGCCGCCGCGCTCGCCCTCGCGGCCGGCTGCAGCGATCCGGCGGTCCCGCGGACGATCACGGTGCACGCGCACGGGGCGACCCTGGCGGCGGTCGACGACGGAGGTGGCTGGCAGGTCCACCCCGCCGGCGACGTCGTCTTCGACGAGCCCGCCGGCCTCTACCGCGTGTCGGTCACCTGCCGGCCGGACATCGGCGACACGACGTTCGTGCTCGCGGCGCCCGGCGATCCGGCCGAGTACGACCTCGACTGCCCCGAGCCAACCGTGCAGGACGACGTCACGTTCGACGTCACGGGTGCCCTGCACTCGCTGTTCATCGGCGAGCAGTACACGTACCTCCCCAGCGAGCCGCTGCCCGTGGACCGCGGGCGTCACGATGTGGTCGCGATCCAGGAGGACGCGCCCGAGCAGGCGACGCGGGCCCAGGTGATCCGCGATGTCGACGTCGACGGCGCGACCCGCATCGCCGTCGACATCGGCGACGACGGTGTCGCGCTCGCCCCGATCGCGGCGACGCTCGACCCCGCGTACGACGACTTCGCTGATCTGCTCGTCGTCGGCGGCGAGACGGCTGCGGGCACCTACTTCTCGATCTACGCCAGGCCGCCGGTGGCGCTGCCGGCGTCGGTCCTGGTCGACGGTGACGAGCAATGGTTGCGGCTCGACCACCTCGACGTCGGCGCGGCGCCGGTCTACCGGCAGGCGGTGCGGACGATCGTCGGTGGCGCGGTCGACCTGCCGCTGCCGGTCGTCGACACGACGGCCACCTTCACCGCCGACCCGCGGCCCGCGCTGACCTGGTCGACGCTCGGCACCTGGGACGCCTTCTCGTTCTCGTTCGAGCAGGACAACGAGTACGGCGTGCCGGGCTGGAGGCTGCTCGCCAGCCATTCCGCGCTCGAGCAGGCGGGCGCGCTCGCGGCCTTCGATCCGCCGCCAGGCTGGAGGTCGTCGTGGACGGTCGATCTCGCCGGCTACTACCGGTGGAGCGCGCGCGCCAGCCGCACCATCGCCGGCGATGCCGATGGATGGGAGGCCATCACCCAGGGCGGCGGCGTCTACAACCCGGTACCTCCGCCCCGCTGAGCGTCACGGCTCCGGGGGCGTGAACGTCGCGGGGACGCACTCGAACGACGCGCCGAACGACATCGCGTCGTCGACGCCGTCGCCGTCGGTGTCGAGGTCGGGGGAGAACAGGCCGCGGGCGACCGGCGTGGCGAGCACCTCGTCGACGGTCAGCTTGCCGTCCTTGTTGGTGTCGAAGACCTGCATCGCGATCGGCGTGAACGGGTGGTCGGGATGGCGCGCGATGTGGATGATCAGCTCCATCGCGAGGTCGGGCAGGACGAGGCCGTCGATCTCGACCTCCGGGATCGCGCCGACGATGCGGGCGGCGCAGCCGGCGCCGTCGACGTACATGGTCATGCGCGCGCCGGTGAGCGGCAGGCGCAGCGGGCTCTGGTCGGGGAAGAACGGCATCGAGATGGTCGCGTCGCCCCAGTCGAGCTCGGCGCGGCCGTCGCGGACCAGGCCGATCAGGCGGCCGGTCCGGGCCAGGACGTCGAGGTGGTCGGTGCCGTCGAAGCGGGGCGGCGCGGCGGTCGGCTGGCCGTCGTAGGTGGTCCACTCGATGGAGCCGTCGGTGACGAGGCTGTCGGCGCGCACGCGGTGGAGGGCGACCACGTCGCCGTCGCTGAAGGCGGCCGCCGACGCGCCGTCGAGGTCGAGGCCGAGGCCGATGAGGCTGCCGATGAGGCTGCCGGCCTGGTTGTCGATCACGCCGTCGCCGTCGAGGTCGGCGCCGACCGTCCGGGCCTCGGACGCGTTGTGCGGGAGGATCCAGCCGGTCTGCGCGTACGTGTGGTACGCGCCGGTGGTGACGTCGGGAGGGCCGGCGGGCGGCTCGTCGGTGCAGGCGGCGAGCGGGGCGCAGGCGAGGGCGAGGAGGCCGGGGAGGGCCGCGCGGAGGTGGTGGAGGGGACGCATGTCCGGACGCGGTGCCACCCGCATGCCAGCGGCGCGGGCGCGCGCGAGCCGCGTGCTCTCGCGCACCTGCGCGCGCGACCGTTCGATCTCCAACGCACGGCCTGCACGAGGTTCGACGGATCGACCAGTGTGGTGACGGGTTGTGCGCGACGCGCGGACCGTGCGACGATCACGTCGTCGCCGGGCCCGGCGATCTGCGGGTGCGGGGCCGCCGCCGGCGGCCCTCGGCCGCTGCATGCCAACGGCGCCACCGGCGCCCAGCGGAGGAGTCGCTCATGCGGATCTCGACCCGGTTGCTACCGATCGTCACCCTGGCCTGGCTCCTCGTGGCCGGCTGCGGCAGCGTCCCGCCTCCCTGCATCGAGGGCTCGGTGCAGTGCGGCGACACGTGCGTCGACACGAAGAGCGACAACCGCAACTGCGGCGACTGCGGCCATGCGTGCGACCCCGGCTACGTCTGCAACGGCAACAGCGTCTGCTCGCTGTCGTGCCAGGACGGCCTGGACCAGTGCGACGGCCTCTGCACCAACACCAAGACCGACCGCGCCAACTGCGGCTCGTGCACGCACGCGTGCGCGGACGGCGAGGTGTGCGACGGCAACGGCGAGTGCAAGACGAGCTGCCGCGCGGGGCTCGTCGCGTGCGGCGGCGCCTGCGTCGACCCCGACACCGACGAGGCCCACTGCGGCGCCAGCGGCAACTGCGCCGGGGCCAACGCCGGCATGGAGTGCCCCGACGGCTTCTCCTGCGAGAACGGCAACTGCGCGCTGTCGTGCCAGTCGGGGCTGGTCGACTGCGACGGTCAGTGCACCGACCCGGCGACCGACCGCATGCACTGCGGCGCCGGTGACGACTGCGCGGCGGCGCCCGGCGAGGCCTGCGACCCGGGCGAGATCTGCAACGGCAGCGGCGCGTGCGACCTGTCGTGTCAGGCCGGCCTGCTCGCGTGCGGCGGCATCTGCACCGACCCGCACACCGACCGCAACCACTGCGGCGCGACCGCCGACTGCGCCGGCGCCAACACCGGCATGACCTGCCCGGCGGGCACGCTGTGCAACGGTAATGGTCAGTGCGCGGTGACGTGCCAGACCGGGCTGACTGCCTGCCAGAACAAGTGCACCGACACGAACACCGATCGTCGCAACTGCGGCATGTGTGGTCGTCAGTGCCAGAATGGCTTCGTCTGCAACGGCGCCGGCCAGTGCGCGCTGTCGTGCCAGGCCGGCACGATGAGCTGCAACGGCACCTGCACGAACACGGCGACGGACAACTTCAACTGCGGCACCTGCGGGAACGCCTGCCCGCCCGGCCAGGCGTGCAACGGCGTCGGCGTGTGCGCGGCGACCTGCCCGGCGACCGAGTCGGTCTGCAACGGCATCTGCACGAACCGCAACATGGACCGGAACAACTGCGGCCAGTGCGGCCACGTGTGCGACCCCGGCTTCGTCTGCGACGGCATGGGGCAGTGCGCGCTGTCGTGCCAGATGGGACTGACCGTCTGCAACGACACCTGCACGAACACGAATACCGATCAGCAGAACTGCGGCGCGTGCGGCCAGGCGTGCACGAACGGCCAGGCGTGCGACGGCACCGGCCACTGCGTGCTGTCGTGCCCGCCGCCGCTCGTCCCGATCAATGGCTCGTGCGTGCAGCCGGTGTTCACGATCACCCAGTCGGGCAACTTCCAGGTGCCGGCCGGCGTGAACAGCCTGAAGGTGCTCGTGGTCGGCGGCGGCGGCGGCGGCGCCAACGGCCACCAGGGTGGCGGCGGCTCGGGCTTCGTCGTCATGCAGACGGTCAACGTGGTGCCCGGCCAGAACATCCCGGTGACGATCGGCGCCGGCGGCCTCGGCGGCCAGATGTGCAACAACTGCAACGACATCATCGGCAACACGCCGGGCGGCGCGACGAGCTTCGGCACCGTCACCGCCAACGGCGGCGGCACCCCGACGGTGATCAACGGCCCCGGCGGCAGCGGCGGCAGCGGCGGCGGCGGCTCGTGCAACGCCGGCAGCCCGGGCCCGTCGGGCGGCTCGAACGGGTCGAACGGCAACGCGTGCAACCAGCCGGCCGGCAACGGTCAGGGCAGCTTCGCGCCGCTGTTCGCGCCGTTCGGCACCGCGGCGACCGCCGGCGCCGGCGGCGCGGGCGGCAACTCGACCCACTCCGCCGGCGGTGGTGGCGGCGGCGTGCTGATCAACGGCATGGGCCCGTCGGGCGACAACGGCGCGGCCGCGTTCAGCGCGCACGGCGGCGTCGGCTACGGCGCCGGCGGTGGCGGTGGTGGCTTCGACAGCAACACGAGCGGCCGCCGCGAGGCGGGCGGCAACGGCGCGCCGGGCGTCGTCTACATCATCCCCGGCTGAAGGCCCCGAGCGCAGCTCGGGCCGGGGTTGTTCTGGGTGGAGATCGGTCCCGAGGTCCTCCTCGGGCCCGATCGATCGACGAGAGGGTTGGCATTCTGGCCAACCCTCTGAGGCGACGCGAGCGCCGGCGCGGGAGCAGCCGCGGCATCGTGCCGCGCGCGGCGTCCCGGCGCGGCCGGGCGCGCGGCAGGTGGGGCCGCCTTATCGTGGAGCGCATGGTGCAACGATCCGGGCTCCACGCGGGTGTGGCGGGGATGGCGCTGGGGCTGGCGCTGCTGGGCGGGTGCGGGACGTACTCGCTCATGCGGCCGGCCGAGACGATGCGCGAGGGCCGCGTCGAGCTGGCGGCGGGCATCGCCGCGTCGTCGATCGGAGAGGCCAACACGGTCGTCCACGCGGCGTACGCGATCACCGACGACCTCGAGATCGACGCGCAGAACGAGGTCTGGAACACGTTCGTCGAGCTGCGCTACGGGCTCCTGCACGAGCGCGACGACGGGCTGTCGCTGGCGGTCGGCGCCGGCGGCGGCGAGGCGATCACGCTGGTGTCGGCGGCGGGCGACGCGCTCGATGGCGACGACGCCGACAACGGCGCCGCGGGGCTGGTGAGCGTCGCGATCGGCAAGCGGTTCGGGCCGGTCGACCTCACGCTCGGCAACCGCACGTTCGTGCAGGTCGGCAGCTTCTTCATGTCGTCGACGCGGGCGCAGGCGCGGTTCGCGATCGGCGACCACTTCGGCTTCATCCTCGAGGGCGGGGCGACCGTCCACGCGCCGATCCGCGAACCGGACCTCGCGCTCGCGATCGGCGAGGGGACCGGCGGGTTCTGGGTCGGCTTCTGACCGGCTACGGCGCGGGCTGGAGCATCGGCTCGGGATCGATCGGGATGCCGCCGGGGCCGAGCGGCAGGCGGACCTCGAGATAGACGCGCCGGCGGGCGGGGTGGCCGAGGGTCGCGCCGCGGGTGACGGTCGCGCCGCGGGTGACCGCGAGGTCGTCGAGCTTGGCGACCACCGTCCACACGCCGCCGTGATCGAGGATGACGCCGTCGTCGAGGCCGCGGATCGGGCCGGCGTAGCGGACCACGCCGTCGGCGGGCGCGCGCACCGGCGTGCCATGGTCGGCGTCGAAGTCGACGCCGCGGCGGGTGAGCGTCGCGTGGCTCGGCTGGTGGACGAGCGTGCCGAACGGGCGCGCGATCGGTCCGGGAACCGGACGGGCGAGCGTGATCGGCGGCGGCGGCTCGACGGCGCCCTGCTCGTCGTCGATCTCGCCGAGCGCGCGGGTGAGGTGCGCGGCCTCGTCGGCGAGCTGCTCGACCTCGTCGCGATCGTGGGCGAGCAGCCAGCGGGCGGTCGCGCGGCTGCGGGCGACCGCGAGGCGGCGCTCCGGCTCGATGCCGAGCGGCGAGCCCGCGCCGCGCAGGAGCTTGTACGCGGCGCGCAGGCGGCGGGCGCGCACGTCCTCGGCCTCGACCAGCTTCGCCGTGACCTGGTCGTAGGCCTTGCGGGCGGAGCGCATGCGGGCCGCGAGCTGGACGTCGATGGGCGCCTTCGCCGGCTCGGCGAGCGGCGCGCCGGTGTCGGCGGCGTCGCCGTCGACCGGGCCGCCGTCGTCGGCGCGCGCGAGGGCCGCGGTCGCGATCACGAACGCGAGCGGCGCCGCG
>DASZXE010000086.1:0-9656 GCA_035546475.1 Kofleriaceae bacterium | reverse complement strand
GGCCGCCGCGCTCGAGCTCGCCGAGCGGCTGCTCGCGGCCCAGCCCGACGACGCGGCGGCGCAGAACCTGGTCGGCTACTCGCTCGTGCTCGCGGGCCGCGATTTCCGGCGCGCGCGGGCGCTGATCCTGTCCGCGCGGCTGCACGCGCCCGGCGACGCCGGCGTGCTCGACAGCCTGGCCTGGCTCGAGCGCGCCGAGGGCGACCTCGCCGCGGCCGCCGCCACAGAAGAGCGCGCGCTCCGCATCACGCCGCTCGACGCCGACGTCGTCGTGCACGCCGCGACGATCGCCGTCGAGCACGGCGATCGCGCGAACGCCGCCGAGCTGCTCGCGATGGTGCCGGTGACCGCCGCGCCCGAGCTGCAGCAACAGGCCGCGGCGCTGCGCGCACGGCTGGCCGCGGCCGGCGGCGCGCCGGTCGGCGTCTCGGGCACGGGCACGGCCACGGGAGCGACGGGAACGACGGGGACGACGGGGTTGGCCGGCGGCGCCCTGCCCGGCCCGTCGTGTTACGCTCGCGTCCGCATGAGGACGCCTTCGCTCATCCGTCTGGTCGCCGGGACCGCGCTCGCCTTCGCCGCCTGCAGCAAGACGCCGAGCAAGTCCCAGTGCGATCAGCTCCTGACCCACCTGATCGACATCGAGGCCGGCGACAGCGGCGCCGGCAAGGTCCCCGACGAGATGAAGGCCGAGGTCGACAAGCAGAAGAAGGCGATCCGCGAGTACGCGATCGGCCAGAAGTTCATGGACACGTGCACCCACAAGACCCCGCGCAAGGTCGTCGAGTGCGGCATCGCCGCCAAGACCTCCGACGACGTCGCCAAGTGCGACTCGAAGTGACGCGCGTCGCACGCGGAATCGCGGGGGCGCCGGGTCGGTTGTGCTGCCGTGGCTGATGACCGTCCGTCGTTCTCCGCCCGCGCGCGCTGGCTGGCGCCCGGCGTCGCCTTCGCGATCGCCCTCGCCGCCGACCAGTCGACCAAGGTCCTCGCGCGCCACGAGCTGACGCCCGGCCGCGTCTCGCCGGTCATCCGCGGCTTCTGGGACTGGGAGCTGGCCGAGAACCCGGGCGCCGCGTTCAGCACCTTCAGCGACGGCACCGCGCGCTGGCTGCTGGCCTCGATCGCGCTGGTCGCCATCGTCGCGATCGGCTGGATGATCGCGCGCAGCGCGCCGCAGCAGCGCGTGCAGCGCCTCGCGCTCGGCCTGGTGGCCGGCGGCGCGCTCGGCAACCTCGTCGACCGCGTCGCGTTCGGCGTCGTCACCGACTTCGTCCGCTGGCGCTGGCACGCGCACCGCTGGCCGGTCTTCAACGTCGCCGACGCCGCGCTCCTCGTCGGCGCCGTCCTCCTCGTCGTCGACTCCTTCCGCAAGCCCCCCTCGCCCGCCCCGACGACGTAGCCGCCCCGCCGCCGACGCGGACGCCCGAGATCTCTGGCTGACCCCGTCCGGATGGCGCGCTCGAGCGGCCGCTTCGTGTTCGCCAGCCTCCTCCGCGACCGCATCGCGCTGTGGGACATCCGCGCGATCGTCGACGCCGCACGGTAGACGCGCGCTCGGCGCTGCGGAGCTCGATGGCCGCCTGACGCTACGAGGACGGCGGGCGGCCGTCGCGGGGGAGGTGGACGGAGAAGCGGGTGCCGTCGGCGGGGTCGGAGGCGACGGCGATGGTGCCGCCGTGGCCGGCGGCGATCTGCTGCGTGATGTAGAGGCCGAGGCCGAGACCGCTCGAGCCGTCGCGGCGCCGCTCGCCCGCGCGCTGGAGCGGCTCGAAGAGCGTCGGCAGCAGGCCGTCCGGGATCGTGCCCTCGTTGCGCACGACCAGGTGGACCGCGTCGTCGCGCGTGCCGTCGAGGACGACCGAGACCGCGCTGCCCGGCGTGCCGTGCTGGCAGGCGTTGGCGACCAGGTTCGACAGGAGCTGCGAGAGGCGGTCGCGGTCCCAGCTCCCGACGGTGTCGCCGAGCGCCTGCCAGCGCAGCTCGCGGCGGTAGACGAGGTGCAGCTCGTCGATGATCGCGCGGCCGACCTCGGCGAGGTCGACGCGCCGGTTCGCGATCGGCAGGCCCTGGCCGAGGCGGATGCGCGTGAAGTCGAGGAGCTGCGAGATCATCCGCTCCATGCGGCCCGCGCTGGCGACGATGCGGCTGACCGGCCGGCGGATCGGCTCGGCGTCGGTGCGCAGCTCGATCAGGCTCGCCGCCGTCATGATCGCGTTGAGCGGGTTGCGCAGGTCGTGGCCGAGGATGCCGACGAACATCTCGCTGAAGCGGGCCGCCCGCTCGGCGTGCTCGCGCGCGCTGCGCTCGCTGGCCAGCGCCTCCCGGGTCGCGCCCTCGGCGAGCCGGCGCTGCGTGACGTCGACGCCGATCACGACGGCGCCGACCTGACGGCCCTCGGCATCGACCGACGGCGACACGTTGTTCTCCAGCCACACCATCGAACCGTCGGGCCGCACGTGGCGCTGCTCGATCACGAACGGCGCGTGGGTCTCGAGCAGGCGGGCGAACATCGCCTCGTGCGCCGCGCGATCGTCGGCGTGGACGAGGTCGGCGAGGCGCAGGCGGAGCAGCTCCTCCTCGGAGCGCGCGGCGATCTCGCGGAACCGCTCGTTGACGAGCGTGATCCGCCCGTCGAGGTCGACCTGGGCGATGCCGGCGCGCACCTGGTCGACCAGCCGGCGCAGCCGGTCCTCGCTCGCGGCCGACGCGCGGCGGGCGAGGACCTGGTCGGTGACCTCGACGTCGAAGGTCATCACGCCCTCGATCGCGCCGGCGTCGTCGCGGACCGGCACGTACGTCGACGTCCAGTAGGTGTCGCGCGGGCCGGCGCCGTCGTCGATGCGCAACAGCTTCTCGCACAGCTCGACCGGCTCGCCGGTCGCGAGCACGCGCAGGATGTCGGCGTGGTTCGGGTGGCCGCGCAGCTCGGGGATCGCCTCGAGCAACGGGCGCCCGAGCAGCGGACGGTCGCCGAGCGTCCGCCGCGCCATCGGGTGGATGAACTCGATGACGAGGTCGGGGCCGCGCAGGAAGTTGACGATCGCCGGCACCTGGCCGAGCAGCGCGCGCAGGCGGTCACGCTCGCTGGCGAGCGAGCGGCGCAGGCGCGCGAGCTCGAGGTGCGCCCGCACGCGCGCGACCAGCTCGCGGGCGGCGAACGGCTTGACCAGGTAGTCGTCGGCGCCGGCGGAGATGCCCTCGACGCGCGCCTCGTCGCCGGCGCGCGCCGACAGCATGATGACCGGCACCAGCCGGGTCCGTTCGTTCGCGCGCAGCTCGCGCAGGAGGCCGAAGCCGTCGAGCCCCGGCATCATGACGTCGGTGAGCACGAGGTCGGGCGGGTCGGCGGTGGCGAGCGCGAGCGCGCGGGCGCCGTCCTCGGCGGTGACGACCGTCCAGTGGCGCTCGAGCGTGCGGCGCACGTAGTCGCGCATGTCGGCGTTGTCGTCGGCGAGCAGCACGCGGCCGGCGGGGGCCTCGCCGGGCGCGCCCGCCTCGCCGGGCTCCGAGGCCGCCCGCGCGCGCTCCGCCGGCGCGTCGGCGGCCGACGGCAGCCACCGCAGCGCCTCGTCGACGAACGCCCCGGCGCGCACCGCCGCCGGCGCCGCCGTCTCCGCCGCGATCCGCTCGGCCGGCAGGTGGGCGGTGCCGATCGGCACCCGCACGGTGAACGTCGAGCCCGCGCCGGGCCGGCTCTCGGCGAAGACCGAGCCGCCGTGCAGCCGCGCCAGCTCCTGCACGAGCGCGAGGCCGATGCCGGTGCCCTCGTGCGTGCGCGCCCGCGCCCCCTCGACCCGGTGGAACCGATCGAACAGCCGCGGCAGCTCCTCGGCGGGGATGCCGACGCCGGTGTCGTCGACCCGCAGCACCGCCGCCCCGTCCTCGACGGCGAGGTCGACCGTGATCCCGCCCTCGAACGTGAACTTGAGCGCGTTCGACAGCAGGTTGAGGACGATCTTCTCCCACATGCCGCGATCGACGTGGACCGGCTCGCCGGTCGGCTCGCAGGTGACGCGCAGCCACAGGCCGGCGCGCTCGACGGCGGCGCGGAACGCGCTCGCCAGGTCGCGGGTGAACGCCGCGAGGTCGGTCGGCTCGTACGACGCCTGGCTGCGGCCCGCCTCGATCCGGGCGACGTCGAGCAGCGAGTTGACCAGCTTCAGCAGGCGCTGCTCGTTGCGGTGGACGAGGTCGAGCTGCTCGCGCTGCGCGCGGCTGACCGGCCCGCAGGCGCCGTCGAGGAGATCCTCGGTCGGCGCCAGCATGAGCGTCAGCGGCGTCCGCAGCTCGTGGCTGACGTTGCTGAAGAAGGTCGTCTTCGCGCGGTCGAGCTCGGCGAGCGCCTCGGCGCGCCGGCGCTCCTGCTCGTACGCGCGCGCGTTGGCGAGCGCGGCCGCGAGCTGGCCGACCAGCAGCGTCACGAACGACCGCTCGCTGCCGTCGACGGGCCGGTGCGGGTTGAGCCCGGCGATGAAGACGCCGGCCGGCGCCGCCTGGCCCGCCTGCGCGATCGGCACCACCAGCGCCCGCGCCGGCGGCCGGCGCCACGGCCCCGTCGGCCAGCGGACCGCCGGGTCGAGGTCGACGACGCGCGGCCCCGACGCCACCGCGTCGAGCTGCCACGGCGACGTCGGGTCGGCGCGCTCGACGGTCGGCCGCGCGATCGGATCCGCGGCGTCGACGCCGGCGCGGGCGACCAGGCGCGCGCGCCCGTCGGGCTCGAACAGGTACGTCAGCGAGAACGGCAGGTCGTGGCCGTCGCCGCCGAGCGTCGCCTCGATCGCGCGGCCGACGTCCTCGACCGACGACGTCGACGCCAGCCGCGCCGCCAGCGCGCGCACGAGCTCGAGGCGGCGCTCGCCGATCACGCGCTCGGTCTCCTCGATGACGACGCAGAGCAGGCCCGCGGTCTCGCCGGCGTCGCCGGGCGCCGGGCTGTACGAGAACGTGTGGTAGGTTTCCTCCGGGTAGCCGCTGCGCTCGAGGAAGAGCCGGAGGCCGGCGTCCCAGGTCGCCTCGCCCGACGACAGCACCCGCTCGATGCGCGGGCCGATGTCGGCCCAGATCTCCGCCCACACCTCCCGCGTGGGGCGGCCGAGCGCCCGCGGGTGCTTGGCGCCGAGCGTCTGCTGCGCGTAGGCGTCGTTGTAGAAGAAGCAGAGGTCGGGGCCCCAGCCGAGCCACATCGCGTAGCGCGACGCGAGCATCGTGCGCAGCATCGTCAGGAGGCTCGGCGACCAGCTCTCGATCGGGCCCATCGGCGTGCTCGCCCAGTCGAGGACGCGGAGGCGCCGGGCGACGTCGCCGGCGGGCAGCGCGATGGCGCGCGCGCCGCCCGGCCTGGCCGGCGGCTCGGTGCGCCGCGGCGCCGGGGCCGCGGGCGCGCCGACGTGGCGCCGCACCGCCTCGAGCAGCTTGTGGAAGCCGATCGGCTTGAACAGGACCTCGTCGACCTCGAGCCCCTTGACGTCGCGGGTCGCGGTCATCGCCACCACCGGGATCGACGCCAGCGCCGGATCGCGCCGCTGCTCGCCGCGGAACTGCCAGCCGTTCATCACCGGCATCATCAGGTCGAGCAGGATGACGGCCGGCGGCGGGTGGCCGGCGCGCAGGTAGGCGAGCGCCGCCGCGCCGCTGTCGCACGGCACCGCGCGCACGCCCTCCTCCTCGAGCAGCTCACACACGCTCTCGCGCAGCGCCTCGTCGTCGTCGACCACCAGCACGTACGCGGTCACGGGCGCCTCGGCAGCTCGACGGTGAAGGCGGCGCCGCGCCCCGGCTCGCTGTCGACGCGCACGGTGCCGTCCATCGCGCGCGCGAGCTTGCGCACGATCCAGAGGCCGAGCCCGAAGCCGCCGTAGTCGCTGGCGGAGGTCGCGCGGCCGAAGCGATCGAAGATCCGCTCGTGGTGCTCGGCGGCGACGCCGATGCCGCGATCGGCGACCGTGACGCGGGCGGTGGCGCCGTCGGCCTCGACGACGACGCGGACCTCCTTGCCGGCGCCGAACTTGAGCGCGTTGTCGATCAGGTGGCCGAGGATCTGGGCGAGGCGCGCGCGGTCCCACCAGCCGGTGGCGGGCGCCGCCGACAGCTCGACGACGGAGCGGGCGCGGCGCGCGTCGGGGCGGGTGCGCTCGACGACCTCGCGGGCCACCGCGGCGAGGTCGACCTCCTCGCGGGCGAGCGCCGGCGCGCCGCGGCCGAGCTCGAGCGTGTCGGTCATCGCGGCGACCAGCGCCTCGAGGCGCTCGGCCTGCTCGCGCACGCGCTCGGCGCGCCGGAGCGTGGTGGCGAGCGAGCCATCGCCGCCCTCGCCGCGCAGCCCGCGCAGCAGGCCGTCGAGCTGGAGGCCGAGCGTGGTGAGCGGCGTGCGCAGCTCGTGCGAGGCGACCGCGAGGAACTCGTCGCGGTCGCGCACCGCCGACTCGGCGTCGTCGGCCGCGGCCCGGGCGACCCGGCCGTCCTCCTCGCTGCGGCGGCGCGACAGCGCGCGGGCGGTGACGTCGAGCGCGGTGATGATGACGCGGTCGCGCGCGCCGTCGGGACCGGCGAACGGCGCGCAGGTCACCGTCCAGTAGACCTCGGCGGCGCCGTGCGGCCCGCGCGCGAAGCGGAGCGGCAGCTCGTCGGCGGCGAAGACGTCGCCGGTGCGGACCACCTCGCGCAGGTGCTCGCCGAGCCCGTCGCCGCGCAGCTCGGGCACCGCGTCGAGCAGCGGCGCGCCGACGAGGTCGCGGCGGCCGAGCAGCTCGGCGAGCGCGTCGTTGGCCAGCTCGAAGACGAGCGCCTCGCCGCGCACGACCGCGATCGGCACCGGCGATCGCATGAGCAGGGTGGCGACGCGCTCGTGCTGGTGGCGCAGCTCGCGCCGCAGGCCGGCGAGCTCGAGGTGGGTGCGGACGCGCGCGACCAGCTCGCGCGCCGAGAACGGCTTGACCAGGTAGTCGTCGGCGCCGGCCTGGAGGCCCTCGACCAGCGCCTCCTCGCCGGCGCGCGCCGAGACCATGATGATCGGCAGGTCGCGGGTCGACGGCCGCTCGCGCAGCGCGCGCAGGAGGCGGACGCCGTCGAGCCCGGGCATCATCGCGTCGGTGACGATCAGGTCCGGGCGGCGCGCGCCGGCGGCGGCCAGCGCGGCGGCGCCGTCGTTGACGGTCTCGACGTCCCAGCGGGTGCCGAGGACGCGGCGCAGGTAGTCGCGCATGTCCGCGTTGTCGTCGGCGACCAGCAGGCGCGCGCGGGGCGCCGCCGGGTCGGTGGGCTCGTCGGGCGGCCGGCCGGCATCGACCGCCGGATCGTCGGGCAGCCACCGCAGCGCCTCCTCGACGAACGCCGTCGTCGCCCCGGCAGCCGGGTCGTCCGCGCGCCCGCCGGCGATCCGCTCCGCCGCGAGGTGCGCCGTCCCCGCCGGGATGCGGACGCGGAAGGTGGTCCCGGCGCCGAGCGTGCTGTCGACCGCGACCGTGCCGCCGTGCAGCCGGGTCAGCTCCTGGACGAGCGCGAGGCCGATGCCGGAGCCCTCGTGCGTGCGCGCGCGCGTGCCCTCGACCCGGTGGAAGCGCTCGAACAGCCGGGGGACGTCCTCGGCGCGCACGCCGACGCCGGTGTCGCGCACCTCGAGCGTCACCGTGTCGCCGTCGCGCCGCAGCCGCACCGCGATCTCGCCCTCGAAGGTGAACTTGAAGGCGTTCGACAGCAGGTTGAGGACGATCTGCTCCCACATCGCGCGGTCGACGAAGACGTCGTCGCCGACCGGCGCGCAGTCGACGGTGAAGCGGAGGCCCGCGCGCTCGACGGCGGCGCGGAAGCCGCTGGCGAGATCGCGGGTGAACGCGGCGAGGTCGGTCGGCTGGTAGCGCGCCTGGATGCGGCCGGCCTCGATGCGCGAGAACTCGAGCAGCGCGTTGACCAGCCGGAACAGGCGCAGCTCGTTGCGGCGGATCATCTCGAGCTGCGCGCGCTGCTCGCCCGCCAGCTCGCCGTGGACGCCGCGCAGGAGGTCGTCGGTCGGGCCGAGCATCAGCGTCAGCGGCGTGCGGAACTCGTGGCTCACGTTGGAGAAGAACGCGGTCTTCGCGCGGTCGATCGCGGCCAGCGCCTCGACGCGCCGCTGCTCCGCCTCGAGGGCGCGCGCGTTGCGGACGGCGGTGATGACCTGCGCGGCGACCAGCTCGAAGAAGGTCCGGTAGCCGGTGTCGAGCACGCGGTGCGGGCTGAGGCCGCAGACGAGCAGGCCGTGGACGCTCGCCTGATCGGGCGACGCCAGCGGCAGCACGATCGCCTCGCGCGGCGGCTCCGCCCACGGGCTCGCCGGCAGCGCCGCGCCGACGGCGCCGAGCCCGACCACCTCGACGGCGCGCTGGCGGGCGACGCGCGCGAGCGGCCACAGCGCGCCGGGCTGGTCGCCGGCGAGCTCGACGTCGGCGGGGATCGCGGCCGGGGGCCCATCCGGGCCGAAGCCGGCGGACGCGACGAGCCGCGCGTGCCGGCCGCCGTCGTCGACCACGTAGACGAGCGCGAACGGCACGTCCCACGGATCGCCGGCGAGCACCGCCGCCGCCGTCGCGCACGCGGCCGCCACCGTGCGGTCCTCGGCGGTGATGTGGGCGCCGAGGGCGCGCAGCGCGCGGAGCTGGCGCTCGCCGTACGACTGCTCGGTCGTCTCGGTGAGGACGGCGAGCACGCCGCCGATGCCGGTGCCGGGCACGGTGTCGTCGGGGACCGCGCTGTACGACAGCCGGAAGTGCGCCTCCTCCTTGCGGACCTTGCGATCGAGCGGCAGCGGGATGTCGTCGCTCGTCGACGGCGGCCCGCCGAGGAACGGCCGCTCGGCCATCGGCCCGACGATGTGGAACACCTCCTTCCAGCAGTCGGCGAACCGCTGGCCCATCGCCCGCGGGTGCTTGTCGCCGAGCACCGGCGTGTAGGCGTCGTTGTAGACCTGCACGAACGACGGCCCCCACCAGAGCATCATCTGGAAGTCGTTGGCGAGGACGAGCCGCACCGCCGAGCGGTGGGCCTCCGACCAGCCGGCGACCGGCCCGAGCGGCGTGCGCGCCCAGTCGACGGCGCGGGCCAGCGCGCGCGCCTCACCGTCGCCCGCGAACACCCGCGCGAGCGCCTCGCTCTCGAGTTGCTGCCGATCGTCCGTCATGCGCCGCGTCCAGCGACGGTAAGCCTGACGCCAGATCGGCGATCAGACGAAGGCCGTCCCGGTTGGATACGGCTCGCCGTCGGCGAGGGGCTCGGCCTTGAAGCGGGCGCCGCGGCGCGGCTCGGGGGGGAGCGGCAGCCGGCGGCCCGGCCAGTCGCGGTTGAGGTCCCAGGCGACCGCCGGCAGGTCGAAAGCGAGGCCGCGGGTCGTGCCGCGGCCGGTCGCCACCCACAGGCCGGCGCGGCGCTCGAGGCCGGCCGGCTCGTCGCTGCCGGCGAGGAACGCGGTGTTCTGCACGATGTCGAGGAGCGGCTTGCCGGCCTCGGTGACGCGCCAGCGGATGATGCCCGGCGAGGCGAGGTACGCGGTCGGGATCTGGTCTGGCGAGGTCGTCCGGTTCGCGGACAGCCGGGCGTCCCAGACGAGCTGGGCGCGGAGCTGCGGGGTCAGCGCCGGGACGTCGCGGACGATCGGCTGGGCCTGGAAGCCGAAGCGGGCC
>DASZXE010000085.1:0-2021 GCA_035546475.1 Kofleriaceae bacterium | reverse complement strand
GAGACCGTGCCGGTCGGCGAGCGCGCCGTCGCCGTCGCCGAGCCGGGCGCGGTGCTGTCGTGGCAGCAGGTCGGCCGCGCGGCGGTCGTCGGCCAGGACGCCGGCGACGTCTTCTATCGCGTCGAACCCGGTGGCCCGTTCACCGTGGTGACGCCGGTCGGCCAGATCCAGGTCACCGGCACCTGCTTTCGCGTGGAGATCCTCATGAGTCCGATGAAGCATGCAGTGCTCGGCGGCCTGGTCGGCGCCGCCGTCGCCACCGCCGCGGTGGTGACCGTGTACGAGGGCAAGCTCGTCGTCGTCGGCGACGGCGGCACGAAGGTCGCGCAGGCCGGCGAGCAGACGCGGCTCGTGCGCGGCGCCGAGCCGACCACGCCCGGCCCGGCGGTCGCCGTCGCCGGCGGCGGGGCCGGCGGCCCGACGACGATCGCCCTCCAGTTGCCGCCGCCGCCGACCGATGCGACCAGCCGCGACGAGCTCCTCCACCGCGACCAGATCCAGCGCGAGCAGCTCGCGATGCTGGCGAAGCGCGTGCAGGAGCTCGAGCAGGGGGCCGCCGCCGGCGGGCCACGCCACGGCGGCCACGGGCTCGACGACGGCGACTGGGTCAACCCGACGCAGGCCGAGCTCGCGCAGTGGGCGAAGGAGTGCCGCGTCCGCCTCGACTTCCCGGCGGTGGTGCGCGGCGAGACGGAGAAGGTGTCGCCCGACGTCGCCAGGGACGTCGGCCTCACCGACGCGGAGGTCGCCGCCGTCGACCAGGTGTTCGCCGACCTCGCCGCCGACTGGGCGAAGCAGGTGCGCGGCTGGTACGTCGAGGCGACCGGCGACGCCGCCGGCGCCGACGCGCTGTCGGCGCAGGCGATGGGCCAGGAGCTGCAGGAGAAGGCGGCGCCGCACGAGCCGCAGCAGCTCCAGAAGCGGCTCGCGCAGGAGCGCGCCGGCCTGGTGCGGCCGCCGGCCAGCCTCGCCGGGACCTCGCCGTACGAGCGCTACTTCCGCGCGATGGCCGGCCTCGGCGACGAGGCGGAGCACCTGCTCGCCGACAAGCTCGGCGCCGACAAGGCGCACGCGATCCGCACCCACGACGGCGGCTGGCCGATGCGCATGCAGATGGACGGCTGCCCCGACGACGGCGACGGCAGCGACGGCAGCGGCGGCGCGCCGTAGCCCGTCGGTCGGATCCCGTGCCCGCGCGGGCACGGGCGCGGGCACGGGACGCGCAATGGCAGCTGGAACCGACGGCCACGGGCGATGGCCGGCGCCGGCGGCCCGGGCCATGCTCGCGAGGTGGCGACCCTGCCTCCCGTCATCCCGACCGTCACGACCGCGCGGCTGGTGCTGCGGCCGTTCGCCGCCGTCGACGCGCCGGCGGTGGTCGAGCTCGCCGGCGACTGGGAGGTCTCGCGGTTCCTCCTGCACGTGCCGCACCCGTACCCGCCGGAGCTCGCGACGAGCTGGATCGCCACCCACGCGGAGGCCTGGCTCGCCGGCGCGGGGCCGACCTGGGCGATCATGCGGGCGGCCGATCGCGAGCTGCTCGGCACGGTGAGCCTGCGCTGGACCGCGCGTCACGCCCGCGCCGAGCTCGGCTACTGGCTCGGCCGCGCGCACTGGGGGCAGGGCTACGCGCTCGAGGCGGCGCGCGCCGCGACCCGCTGGGCGTTCGAGCAGCTCGGCCTCACGCGCGTGTACGCGCAGCACCTCGCCGGCAACGACCGCTCGGCGCGGGTCCTGCTCGCGGTCGGCATGCGCTTCGAGGGCATCCGCCGCCAGCACCTTCGCCGCGGCGGCATCCTCCACGACGTCCACCTCTACGGCCGCCTCCGCGACGACCCCGCCCCGCCCTGAGCCCCCCCGCGACGCCGCCTCCACCGGCGGCTGCGCGACGATCGCGAGCCGGCCCGGGCGGGCCGCGCGACGCGGCCTGCACCGCGGCTCCGGCGGCCCGGCCGGAAGCCGATCGGCCCAACGGGGCGAGGGCCGGGCGTATGCTCCGGAAACGTGCCCGGGGCGAGCCG
>DASZXE010000084.1:0-6189 GCA_035546475.1 Kofleriaceae bacterium | reverse complement strand
TCGTCGCCGGCGGGCCCGCGGACCGGCCGGCGCACGGGCAAGGAGAGCCGCCGGTGACCGACCTCGGCGAGCGCGTGTCGATCCTGCGCGACGAGGTCCTCGACATCGTCGAGGGTGGCAGCGAGGACTCGCCCGCGGTGGCGATCTTCGACGCGGTGGTGCGGTCGCTGTCGGCGGGGCTCGACACCGCGGCGGGCCTCGACCTGACGCTGCACGACGCCGTCGCGCGCCGGCTCGCGTGGGGCGACACGGAGGAGACGATCCTGTCGGCGGCCGAGCTGGTGTACGCGCGTCTCGCGCGGGCGGCGCAGCGGGCGCTGCGCGACCCCGACGAGGAGATGCTGGTGCTCGAGACGACCGCCGACGTCGTCGCCGGCACCGCGCGCATCGTCTCGCTGGCGGCCGTCTCGCGGTCCGCGCGCGACCGCGCCGCCGTCATGCGCGAGGAGGCCGCGCAGCGCCGCCTCCGCGACGCGCTCGCCGACCAGGAGCGCAACCTCGCCCGTCTCCAGCGCGACGCCTCCAGCCAGTTCGAATGACGCCGCGCGCGCGCGCCTCGCCACGGCGACGAGGGTGGAGAGCCTGGCCCCGTCCGTGCCGAGAGTGGCCGAACGCGACGCTGGGTCGAGGACCTGCTCTCCGTTCGTCCCGGCCGCGCGCCGAGCGGCGCTCCGGTCCTTCAGTCGGGGCAGGGCGCGCCGGCGGCGGCCCAGGCCTCCCACGCGGCGAGGAACGTGGCGCGCGGCGTCGGCACCGGCGCGCGTCCGAAGCCGGGGTCCCAGCCCCAGAGGACGAGCGGCGTGTCGAGGTGCGCGCGCAGCGCGGCCAGGTCCTTGCCACCGTTGCGCGCGGGGTCCTTGATCTGCTCGCAGAGATCGTGCGGCGTGCGGCCGACGAAGACCAGCTTCTGCTCGGGCGCGGGCATGTGCCAGCCGACCGAGACGCCGGGCGGGATGTGTAGCCCGTAGTTGCTCGGCGGGTTGGCGGGGCCGTGGCAGGTCGTGCACTCCTCGCCGACCTCGCCGGTGCCGGTCGGCCCGCGCAGCACGTGCTGCGAGTGGACGTGGCCGTCGTCGCCCTGCAGCGGCGCGTCGCCGTCGGGGTGGCAGTTCTGGCAGCGCGGGTGCTGCAGCACGCCGCGCACGGTCTCGAACGCGGCGAGGCCGGCGACCCGCTGGGCGTCGGCGGCAGGCGCCGGCGGGGCAGGCGGCTTCGCCGGCGACGAGCAGGCGGCCGCCGCGAGCGCGGCGATCGCGACGAGCGGGGCGCGGTTCACGCGGCACCTCCCAGCCGCAGCGGCAGCGTTCGCAGCCGCTGCCCGGTCAGCGCGAAGACCGCGTTGGCCACCGCCGGCGCGACCGGCGCGGTCGCCGGCTCGCCGATGCCGCCCATGCGCGCGTCGCTGGCGACGAGGTGCACGGTCACGCGCGGCATCTCGTCCATCCGCAGGATCGGATAGTCGTGGAAGTTGCTCTCCTGCACGGCCCCGCCGCGCATCGTCAGCTTGCCGTGCAGCGCCGCGGTGAGGCCGAACGCGACGCAGCTCTGCACCTGCGCCTCGACGCCGAGCGGGTTGACGACCGGTCCGCAGTCGACCGCGACGTGCAGCTCGTGCACGCGGATGCCGCCGTTCTCGACGGAGACCTCGGCGACCTCGGCGATGATCGAGCCGAACGACTCGTGCACCGCGAGGCCGCGCGCGCGCCCGGCCGGCGGCGGCTTGCCCCAGCCGGCGCCGTCGGCGGCGGTCTGCAGCGCGCGCGCATGGCGCGGCTGCTTCGCCAGCAGGGCGAGCCGGTACGCCAGCGGCTCCCGGCCGGCGGCGTGGGCGAGCTCGTCGATCATCGACTCCATGACGAACGCGGTGTGCGTGTTGCCGACCGAGCGCCACCAGAGGACCGGGATCGCGGTGCGCGGCGAGTGCAGCGACACCCGCTTCGCCGTGACCGCGTCGAGGTACGGCGAGTCGGCGAGGCCCTCGACCGACGTCGCGTCGACGCCGCCGTGGACCATGAACTTCTCGAACGGCGTGCCGGCGAGGATCGACTGGCCGACGACGACGTGGTCCCAGGCGGCCGGCGCGCCGTGCTCGTCGAGCGCGGCCCGCACGCGGTGGACGTACGCGGGCCGGTAGTAGCCGCCGCGCAGGTCGTCCTCGCGCGTCCACACGACCTTGACCGGCACGCCGGCGGCCTTGGCGACCATCACCGCCTCGCCGACGAAGTCCGCCGCCGGGTTGCCGCGCCGGCCGAAGCCGCCGCCGAGGAACATCGTGTGCAGCGTGACGTGGTCGGGCGGGATGCCGAGGATCGCGGCGGCCGCCGCCTGATCGCCGGTCTGGAACTGCGTGCCGGTCCAGATCTCGCAGCGATCGCCGTCGATCCGCACCGTGCAGTTGAGCGGCTCCATCGGCGCGTGCGCGAGGTACGGCACCTCGTAGATCGCGTCGAGCGTCTTGCCCGCCGCGCCGGCGAGCGCGTCGTCGACGCCGCCGCCGTCGGTGACGATCGCGCCCGGCTCGCGCGCGGTCCGGCGGAGCTCGTCGGACAGCGCGGTGGTGTCGACGCCGCCGCCGTCGGGCGGCGCCCAGTCGGCCACGACCGCGTCGCGCCCGACCCGCGCGGCCCAGAAGTGCGCGGCGACCACCGCGACGCCGTTCGCGGTGCGCACGACCTGCTCGACGCCCGGCACCTTCATGGCGGCGGCGCCGTCGAACGACCTCAAGGTCGCGCCGAACGCGGGCGGCCGCAGCACGACCGCGGTGCGCAGGCCGGGGAACTGCACGTCCATGCCGAACTGCGCGCGGCCGGTGATCTTCTCCGGCGTGTCGAGCCGGCGCGTCGGCGTGCCGAGGAGCTTCCACTCCTTCCGATCCTTGAGCTTCACCGACGCCGGCGGCGGCAGCGCCATCGCCGCCGCCGCGAGCTCGCCGAACGTCGCCGACCTCGCGCCGAAGTGGACGACGCCCTTGTCGACGGTGAGCCTGGCCGGCGACGTCTTCCAGCGCGCGGCGGCGGCGCGCACGAGCATGTCGCGCGCCGCGGCGCCGACGGTGCGGTAGCGATCGAGCTCGCCGCGCGTCGACGACGAGCCGCCGGTCATCTGCATGCCCATGCCGGGCACGCCGTAGACCGGCGCGGCCGGCGCGTGCTCGCAGCGCACCTTCGCCCAGTCGCACTCGAGCTCCTCGGCGATCAGCATCGCGAGCCCGGTCCAGATGCCCTGGCCCATCTCGGCGTGGGCCAGCACGACGGTCACCGAGTCGTCGGTGCCGATGCGGAGGAACGCGTTCGGCGGCGGCAGCGCCGCGGGGGGCGCCGGCGGCTTCGGCGCCGCCTTGAGGCCGGTCGGGACGTAGAAGGTGATGGCGAGGCCGGCGGCCGCGCCCTGCAGGAAGCCGCGCCGCGAGATCGTCATGGCGTGCCTCCCTTCAGCTTCGCCGCCAGGTGGATCGCCTCGCGGATGCGCACGTAGGTGCCGCAGCGGCAGATGTTGCCGGACATCGCGGCGTCGATGTCGTCGTCGGTCGGCGCCGGCTTGCGGGCGAGCAGCGCCGCCGCGGTCATGAGCTGCCCCGACTGGCAGTAGCCGCACTGGACGACGTCGGCGGTGGTCCAGGCCTGCTGCACGACGTGGGTGCCGTCGGCGGACAGGCCCTCGATCGTGGTGACCTTGCGATCGCCGACGGCGGTCACCGGCGTCACGCACGAGCGCACCGGCGCGCCGTCGAGGTGGACCGTGCAGGCGCCGCACTGGGCGGCGCCGCAGCCGTACTTGGTGCCGGTCAGGCCGAGCAGGTCGCGCAGGACCCACAGGAGCGGCATGTCGGCGGGCGCCTCGACCTCGCGCACCGCGCCGTTCACGTCGAGCTTCATCCGCGTATTGCAGCACCGCCGCGGCGGCCTGCAAAGGGCTATGGTGCGGCCATGGCAGACGCGATCGTCCGTTACGCGCTCGAGGGCAAGACCGCGGTCGTCACGATGGACGACGGCAAGGCGAACGCGCTGTCGATGGCGATGCTCGACGAGCTCGACGCCGCGCTGACCCGCGCCGAGGGCGAGGCGGGCGCGGTCGTGCTGGCGGGGCGGCCCGAGCGCTTCTGCGCCGGGTTCGACCTGCGCGTCATGATGAGCGGCCCCGAGCAGGCGATCGCCTTGCTCCGGCGCGGCGGCGACGTGCTCCTGCGCCTGTTCGCGCTGCCGCTGCCGCTCGTGATCGCGGCCGGCGGCCACGCGCTCGCCGGCGGCGCGCTCGTCGTGTTGACCGGCGACGTCCGGCTCGGCGTCGACGGGCCGTACAAGGTGGGGCTGAACGAGGTCGCGATCGGCCTGCCGGTCCCGCTGCTCGCGATGGAGCTCGCGCGCGCGCGCCTGACCCCGCGCGAGCTGACCCGAGCGACGCTCGGCGCCCACATCTACACGCCGGCCGACGCGGTGGAGGCCGGCTACCTCGACCGGGTCGTCGCCGCCGACGCGCTCGCCGCGACCGCCGTCGCCGAGGCCAACCGCCTCGCCGGCCTGCCGCGCACGCCCTACGCCGCCACCAAGCAGCGCCTCCGCGCCGCCACGATCGACACCATCCGCACCGGCTTCGACGCCGATGTCGCCCGCGCCCTGGGCAAGTAGGCGAGGAGGCCGGCTACGGCTTGCGGCGCAGCGCGAGGGTCTTGAGGATGGGGAGCGGCGCGGTGATGGTGTCGGCGTCGGCGCTGACCACGCCGTCGGCGACCTTGCCCCAGCCGCCGAACGGGCCCCAGGCCTGGAAGACGTCGTCCTCGAGCGCCCAGACCTCGACCTTCGCGTTCGCCGGCCAGCCGCGGCCGTTCGGGATCGTCAGCGTCGCCGGCGGGCAGATCGTCGTGTCGATCGGCGCGAGGCCGATCAGGACCTCGAAGTTCATCCCCGCCGGCAGGACGAGCGACTCCTCCTCCGCCTGCAGCCACACCGCGCGGAGCTGCTGCTTGTCGGCGGTGTCGTAGACGAGGGTGTCGATCGACACCGTCGACGCCGCCGGGATGTCGAGCGAGACCGGCCCCGACATCGCCGGGTGGCCCGCGCGCAGCGGGATGCCGCTCGCCGGCAGCGCGAGCGTGTTCAAGGTCAGGCTCGTCTGCGCCTGATCGATCGGCACCGCCAGGCGCGGGTAGGCGAGGCCGTCGCCGAACACCAGCGCGGGCCGCTTCAGGTCGTGCTCGATCGCCAGCGAGAAGGCGCCGGCCGCGTTGGTCTGGCCGGTGATCGCGAGGTCGATGCCGGTGATCGAGACCGGCTGGTTCGCGACCGCGACGCCGGTGTCCATGATCGTGCCGGTCGCGCCGGCGACGTGCACCGTCGCCTCGCCGCCGCCGAAGCCGGCGCCGTTGCACGTGGTCGGCGCGTCGACGGACGCGTCGGTCGTGGCGGCGTCGTCGCCCGGCGCGCCGCACGCGCTGCACGCGGCGCACAAGGCCACCGCCCACAGCGTGGACATCACCCCTCGTAGCTGCATCGGCCCAGCTTACTCCGGCGCGGCCGCGTGACGCCGACTTCGCGCGAGGCGATTGTGACGTCCGCCGGGTTGCGCACCCCCGGCGGCGGACGACATGGTTGGGGGGGCAGATGGCCAGGACCATGGATCGGGTCGACGAGGAGCTCGCCGCGGTCGGCGCGATCCTCGTCGAGGACCGCCTGCTGCGGCGGCTGATCAAGCGCCATCGCCACGTGCCGGGCATGGGCCTGCAGGTGCCGCACGCGAGCGGCTATGCGCTGCCGCGCGCCGAGCTGACCGCGCACCTCGACGCCGACGAGCTCACCGTCGACGTCGAGCGGCTGCCGGCGCGCGTCGCCGTCATCACCGGCCGGCGCGCCGAGCTCGCGCGCGGCGACGCCGCCGCCTGGTGCGCCGCCTGGCGCGCGAACTTCCACGCCCACGTCCACCACGCCTTCGACGAGCTGATGGCCGCCGACAAGCTCGGCGCCGCCGCCATCCGCCAGCGGATCAACGCCATCGGCCAGACCGAGTTCGACGAGGCCCGCCTGGTCCTCCGCCAGGAAGACCTCCTGCTGCCGCCGGCCGACGACCCGGGCGCCTACGTCGAGTTCGTCGCGCTCTACCTCGAGCTGCGCCACTTCGCCCCGCGCTCGCTCGCGAAGACGTTCCCGGTGCTGCACCGCGCCGAGCAGGTCGAGGCGACGATCGCCGTCGACGTCG
>DASZXE010000083.1:0-2805 GCA_035546475.1 Kofleriaceae bacterium | reverse complement strand
GCTCTACCGCGGGCGGCGTCCGCGGCGTCCGCGGCGTCCGCGGCGCTCGGCGTCCGCGGCGCTCGGCGTCCGCGCGGACCCGCTGCGACGCGATTGTGAACTGCGTTCCCCCCGCCTAGGATGACCGCCATGCGCACCTCCTTGCTTGGCCTGGCCGCGTTCGCCGCGCTCGCGTGGGCGCCCGCCTGCGGCACCGTCACGTCCCTCGACAACGATGCCCGGACGATCGACGCACCGCCGCCGCTCGACGCCGACACGCGGACGGCGCACCTGATGATCGACCGCGACTCCGCCGACCTCGGCATGGTCGTGGTCGGCGACACCAGCGCGGCGGCGACCTTCACGATCCAGAACACCGGCGACGGCGACAGCGGCCGGCTGATGGTGACGGTGAGCGGCGACGGCTACGCGACGACGATGGACATGTGCAACAACACGACGCTGGCGGCGGGCGCGCGCTGCTCGGTCGGCGTGACGGTGACGCCGACGGCGGCCGGCCCCGACCAAGGCACGCTGACGGTGAAGGCGACGCCGGGTGGCATGGTGACCGCGTCGCTGACCGCCAACGCCCTCGCGCCCGGCGCGCTCGTGTTCATGCCCGACACGTTCGACTACGGCACGGTCGTGGCCGGCGCGTCGTCGCCGCCGAAGACCTTCACGCTGAAGAACACCGGCGGCGCGGCGACCGGCAACATCGCCGTGATGCTGGGCGGCGCCGACGCCGGCTCGTTCCGCATCACCAGCAACGGCTGCGCGGGCATGGCGCTGGCGCCGAACGGCACCTGCGACGTCGCGGTCAGCATGAACCTGGTCGCGACCGACACCGGCCCGAAGGCGGCGAACCTCGTCGCGATGGCGACGCCCGGCGGCGCGGCGATGGTGACCCTGTCCGGCACCGCGCAGACGCCGGCGACGATCTCGATCGGCGGCTCCGGCGCGTTCGGCGACGTCCTGCTCGGCGCCACCGCGACGAAGGTACTGACCGTCACCAATGGCGGCCAGCAGGCGACCGGGACACTGACCATCTCGCGCAACGGCAACGCGGCATTCTCGTTCGCCGCGATGGCCGGCGACTGCGTGTCGGGGACGACGACGCTCGCCGGCGGCGCGAGCTGCACGCTCCACGTCGTCTTCACGCCGACCGCGTCGGGCCAGGTGAGCGGCATGGTGACGGTCAGCGCGAATCCGGGCGGCAGCCAGACTGCCATGCTGACCGGCAACGGCCAGCGGCCGGCGACGCTGTCGGCGAACACGAACCAGCTCATGTTCGGCCCGGTCGAGGTCGGCGCCCTGAGCGGCGGGATGAACTGGACGATCACGAACACGGGCGACGTGCCGTCGAGCGTGCCGGTGCTGGCGCTCAACTCGATGGAGCTCGACACCAGCGGCGGCAACACCTGCACGGCGGCGCTGCAGCCGGGCGGCATGTGCACGGTGACGCTGAAGTTCAAGCCGAGCACCGGCGGCGCGCGCACCGCGATGCCGACGCTCTCCGTGATGGGCTCGATGGCGTCGCTGACGGCCAGCGCGACCGGCATGTGGCGGGTGACCGTGCAGCGCCTCGGCAACGCCGGCACCATCACGTCGAACCCGGCCGGCCTCAACTGCCCCGGCACCTGCAGCGCGCTCTTCGCGCCCGGCGACATCACGATCCAGGCCCGGACGACCAACGGCTCGCAGGTCTACTTCTCCGCCTGGTCCGGCGCCTCCGCCGGCACCTGCGCCACCAGCCCCAACCGCGACTGCGTCCTCACCGTCGACGGCACCGAGTCCCTGACGGCCACCTTCTCGCCCCTGACCTCCAACCTGATCTTCATCTCCTCGGCGACCTACGCCACCGATCTCGGCGGCGTCGGGCCGTACGACGCGGCCTGCAACACCCTCGCGACCCAGGCCGGCATCAACAACGCAGCCGGGACCAACTTCATCGCCTGGATCTCGATCGCGAACTCGATGGCGTCCAGCCGCCTCGGCGCCGCCGCTCCCGCACAGGGCTGGGTCCGCATGGACGGCCGCGTCTTCGCCACGTCACTGAACAGCCTGTACGGCAACCAGGTCCTCAACCCGATCCGCTACTCCGAGACCGGCGCCGACCTCTCCGACTCCAACGTGCTCACCGGTACCAACTCCGACGGTACGCTTGCCGCGAACTGCAATGGCTGGACGAGCACCGCGGCGGCGGTCTCCGTCAGTTACGGTAGCTCATCGGGTGGACCGTCGGCCTGGACCGGCGACAGCGGCAGCACCTGCTCCAATGTGAGCCCCGGCCGGTTGATCTGCATGATGAAGCAGTTCACCGCGGCGCCGGCGATCGCAACGTTTCCCGGCAAGAAGGTGTGGATGACCAACGCGCCGTTCAGCGTCAGCGCGACCAACTCGCCCGACACCGCGTGCAACACCGACCGACCTGCCGGCGTGGCGAGCGGCCGCGCGTTGATCGCCCGCACCACCGCCGCGGCCTCGAGCCTGCTGACGGCCGCGCAGATGTACGTTCGCCCGGACGGCCAAGAGGTGGGGACAGGAGCCGAACTGGCAGCCAACCTCAGCCGCGGCGGGATCTGGCAAGCGGGCAATGGCGCCTACGTGTCCGCATCCGATAGCCACGGTTGGGTGTGGACGGGCTCCCTCGCGATCGACCAGGTCGGCACCGTGGCATCGACGTGCGGCAACTGGGCGGACAACAGCCAGGCTGCCGGCCGACTCGGCGCCGCGACGCGATCGCGCGCCCTGTTCTGGAGCCTCGGCACGGAGACCTGCAGCCCGACCCAGGGCAACGTGCCTCGCCTCTACTGCTACGAGCCCTGA
>DASZXE010000082.1:0-6234 GCA_035546475.1 Kofleriaceae bacterium | reverse complement strand
GGGCCCGCGCGCCGCCGGCGTCCGCGCCACGGTGCAGCTCCCGCTGCTGCCGCCGCCGCCGCAACTGTTGCCGCCGTTCGAGTCGTTGCAGCCCCCGCACCCGCCGCTGCCGTTGTCGTTGTTGCAGTTGTTGCAGTCGTTGTTCTGGTTCTGATCCTTCAGCGAGCAGGAGTCGCTCTGGTTGTCGTTGCAGTCGCAGCCTCCGCAATCGCACCCGCCGCAGTCGCAGCCCCCGCAGTCGCAGCCGTTGCTGCTGTCCGAGCTCGTCCCGTAGAGCTGCTGCAGGCACGCGTTCAGCCCGTCGAGGCACGCCGAGTCGTCGACGAAGTTGCGGTTGTTGGTCAGCTTCGCCGGATCGCCGACGGCGCTGGTGTCGAACGTGCAGCTCGGCACGTTCGCCCGCAGGCAGGTGCCGACGTCGCCGAGCGACACCGCCAGGTTCGCGCACAGGAAGTCGTAGTTCTGGCCCGGCTGCTGCTCGAGCATCATGCAGGCGTCCGTCCCGCTCACGCCGGGCCAGATCTCGTCGCACGCGCCGCCCGCGAGGCACGACTGGCAGTTGCGGCGCACCTCGTCGGCGCACGCGCTCAGCGTCGGATCGTACGACCACGTCGTCGTCACCAGCGGCGCGATCGACACGCCCCGCCGCACCGGCGCCACGTACGCCGGCGCCGCCCCCGCGCCGCTCGACGCGCGCGCCTCGCCGCCGGCGCCGCCACTCGCACCTCCCGCCGCCGGGCCGCCGGCGCCGACCGCCAGCACGATCGGGTTCACCAGCAGGCTCGGCGTGCCGTCGTTGCCCGGCGCCAGCGCCGCGATCACCGCGAGCTGCGCCACCGGCTCGACCCGCACGCGCGGCACGCCCGGCGCCGCGTCCTCGGCCAGCGCCGCCAGCAGCTCGAAGTCGCACGGCGCCGCCTCGGGGCAGGTCCACGCCTGCGGATCCAGCTCGAGCGTCATCGTCGTCGCCACCGCCTCGCCGCCGAGCGCCGCCATCGCCGCCCGCGCCTCGATCGCGCGGCCGTCGGCCTGGCCGCCGAGCCCCTCGACGATCACCAGCCCGAGCGCGTCGCGGTCGCGATCGACCAGCCGGTCATCGGCCGCCGCGAGCGCGCCGACCAGCTCCCCCTCGTCGACCCGCCCGGCCGCGACGTCCAGCGCCACCGGCTCGCGCGCGGCGAGCCCGGCCGCCAGCACCTGCCGCGCGCCCTCGCGCTGCGCGGCGGTCCACGCGGCGGCGACCTTCGGCGTCACTCCGAGCAGATCTCGCAGCTCGAAGCTCGCCGGGTCGATCGGCTCGTCGGCCGCCCCGCATCCCGCGGCGCCGGCGATCACCGACGCCACGCACGCGGCCAGGCCAACCGCCGCGCGCGCAGACCACGTGCGGAGCCCCCAAACCCCTGCGTGCAGCATCACCTGATGCTCGCACTTCGTTGTGGTCGTTACAACGCGATCCGCATCGGATCGAAATTCCTGGCCTGACGCGGGGCAGGATCTGGCAGCTTGCTCCGTAGTAAGCACTGCCACGTGTCCGGGTCGCCGTGTTCCGGCGTCCGGGCACTCCCACCGACTCGCAGTCGCCCCCCACGACGGAGCCCACGATGCCCAGCACGTCCCACGCCCGCCAGCAGCAGCCCGAGCCGGGCACCACCCAGGAGCCCGCCGGCACCGAGAGCGCCGATCCCGCCGCCGTCGCGCTCGCGACCGGCCCGCAGCCCAGCCAGGAGGAGACGCCGGAGACCCAGGGCACCGGGCACCAGACCGCGTCGCAGCGTGGCTTCCAGCAGAAGGGCGGCCCCGAGATCGAGGCGACCCAGGAGGCCATGGGCAACAACATGGTCAACGACATGCACAACGCCAACCTCGACCCCGGGTCGAAGGGGCAGTACGACCTCCACCACGGCATCCACTACTCGTACAACTACCAGGCGGAGTGCGAGCAGGAGGGCCAGAAGCAGCTCTGGAAGGACGAGTACCGCTGGGGCTACAACGAGTCGGGCATGTTCCAGAACCCGCAGGAGACCGGCGGGTTCATGGACTTCAAGCTGAAGAAGGGCCAGTCGGCGTCGCAGGGCATCAAGGCGTGGCTCAAGGGCCTCACGATCGCCGAGTGCCTGACGAGCGTGTTCGCGATGGAGTACGACACGCTGCGCGCCGCGGTCGGCGACAAGAAGTTCGACCAGACGTTCGGCTCGGCGAACGCGCAGGAGGACGAGGCCGTCGAGCAGAGCGGCAACCGCCTGCACATCGCGCCGAGCGGCGGCACGCCGATCTCGCAGTACCTGGAGCAGACCAAGGCGGCCGAGCTCGCCGGCGACGGCAAGCACAAGGACGGCGTGCTCTCGAGCCAGGAGCTCGACGACACGCTGATCCCCGGCCAGTGGTACTACTTCTACAACCACCCGAAGTACTTGCTGAAGCACCCGGGCGGCGCGTGGCAGGGCGAGAACTCGCTCTACATGGGCCGCAACCCGCAGGGCAAGCGGGTGTGGGCCGGCCTCGGCGCGACCAACAAGACCGAGGACGAGATGGTGGAGGAGATGGTGGAGGCGTACGCGGCCCCGCGCGACGCCGAGGACGAGCGCACGCTCAAGGAGCGCCACCTCAAGAACGACGACGGGACGTACACCGACAAGAAGTACGACCCGCACAGCGGCGAGTTCAAGAACAGCTACACGAAGAGCCAGATCCTGACCGACCCGTCGTACACGATCGACGGGACGGAGCGTCACGGCGGCTTCCTCGCGAGCGCCGGCACCGAGCTCAACCCCGACGCCGTCAAGCAGCTCCGCGACAAGCAGTGAGACCCCGAGCGCAGCTCGGGGCCGGGGTTCTGCGTGGAGCTCGGGCTCGGGGTTCTCCCCGAGGCCGATCGCCCGAGGCCGATCGATCGACGAGAGGGTAGGCGTTCTGGCCAGCCCCCTGACGTGCGGCGCGGCGCTCGCCGCGCCCTGGTGGTGCTAGAGTCGCCGCGCATGCAGCGCTCGCTCGCCGTCGGGATCGCGCTCGCGCTGGGGGCCGCTTGCGGCCGCGGCGGCGAGAAGACCGCGCCGCCGGCCGTCCACTCGCCCGACGGCTCGGGCACCGCGCCGGGAAGCGCGGGCTCCTCGGGGACCACCATGTCCGCCAAGTCCACTGCCAGCGTCTCGGTCGCCGCCAGCGTGACCGCCAGCAAGCCGGGCCGGCCGCCGCTCCAGCGGCTGACGGTCGAGCTCACCATCGACAACCCGGGCGACGCGCCTCGCTGGGTCACGATCGCCAAGCAGGTGCCGCGCAACCCGGACCTCGGCGCCGACGCCGGCGTCGACGCGCTGGAGCTGCGCGGCCAGGGCAACGCGGTGCTCGGCGTGTTCCGCGGCTCCGGCAGCGTCTACGCGCTGCGGGTCGGCGGCCACGCGAAGGTGACGATCACCAACCTCGAGGTCGGCTGGTGGCATCGCAGCCCCGACGAGACGAAGGTCCCCGACCTCGACGTCTCGGTCGCCGACGACCTGACGATCGGCGGCGCGCCGGCCACCGACTGGTTCGGCCTCGACCCGCTCGTCCCCAACGGCGCGCGCATCGACGCCGGCGCCGCCGGCAAGGACGCCCACTCGATCGACGGCGAGGCCACGATCGCGCTCACCGGGGCCACGCCGCAGGCGGCGGCGCTCGCGCTGCCCTGACCGTGGCCGCCACCGACGCCGCGCCCGAGCCGTACCGCGATCCCGCGGATCACCTGCGCGACGAGCTGCGCCGGGTCTGGCTGCGCGTCGAGTACGAGATCCGGCTGATGTGGGCGCGGCGCGGGGCGGCGCGGCCGGAGGACGCCGTCGAGGCGATGCCGGTCGTCGGCCCGGAGACGGTCGGCGACCTGTTCTCGGCGGCCGCCGCCGAGTGGAGCGGCACCGCCAAGGGCGACACCCGCGACGCCGAGAAGGTGCTCGACAAGTGGCTGGCCCACCACCGGCTCGTCGAGGCGCGCACCGCGGCGACCTTCGCCGGGCCGGCTGGCTCGATCCCGCCGCTCCTGCGGCTGCGCGCGCTGTTCGACCTGACCGATCGGCAGTGGGCGTCGCTCGCGTTCGCGCTCGGGCCGGAGGTCGATCCGGATCTGGTCACCGCCTACCGCTACCTCGCGCGCGACGCGACCTGCCGCGGGCTCGACGGCCGGCTGCTCGCGCACCTCGTCTACGACACGCCGGACGCGCGGTCGCTGCTCGCGCGCGACCTCGGCCCCGGCTCGCCGCTCGTGCAGTACCGGCTGGTCGAGCTGCAGGCGACCAGCGAGTCGCTGCTGTTCCGCCGCATCCGGCCGGCGCCGCGGCTGGTCCAGCTCGCCGACGGCGGCGAGGTGACGCTCGACCCGGAGCTGACCGAGCTGGCCGAGTGGCGGAGCGGGCGCGTCGACGGCATGTTCCCGTCGGCGATCTTGCGGACCGCGGCGGCGGCGCTGCGCAGCCCCGACGTCATCGTCGCGGTGCAGGGCCAGCGCGGCGTCGGCAAGCGGCTCTTGCTCCAGCTCGCCGCCGGCCAGGCCGGGCGCGGCATCCTGCTCATCGACGGCCGCCGCCTCATGCGCGAGGGCCCGCAGTCGGGCGTCATCAAGGCGATCGTGCGCGAGCTGGTGATCCTCGGCGCGGTGCCGGTGTTCGCCGACGTCGACGACATCGGCACCACCGACCTCGAGCGCGACGAGCTGGCGCCGTGCATCACCGCGCTGCTCGGCGAGTGGGACGGGCCGCTCGCGATCACGGTCAACCGCGAGCGGATGCCGCGCATCACCCAGCGGCCGCTGGTCCACATCCCGCTCGAGGTGCCGCCGCTCGACGTGCGCACCAGCCTGTGGTCGGTGGTGGTGCCGTCGTTGCCGTACGCGGAGGCGGCGAACCTCGCCGGGCGGTTCGCGATCCCCGGCGGCGTCATCGTGTCGGCGGCGCAGGCGGCCGGCGCGGGGCGGCTCGCGAAGGAGGGGCCGCCCGACGTCGCCGCGCTCGAGCACTCGGTGGCGGGCCAGCTCCACCAGCGCCTGCAGCGGATGGGCAAGAAGCTGGAGACGCCGCACGACCTCGAGGACCTGGTCGTCGACGACGACGTCCGCGAGGCGCTGATCGAGATCCAGGCGGCGGTGCGGCAGCGCCGGCGCGTGCGGGCCGAGTGGGGCCTGCGCGGCGCGCACGGCATCTCGGTGCTGTTCTCCGGCCACCCCGGCACCGGCAAGACGATGGCGGGCACCGTGCTCGCGCGGCGGCTCGGCCTCGACATCTACGAGGTCGACCTGTCGCAGGTGGTGTCGAAGTGGCTGGGCGAGACGGAGAAGAACCTGTCGGACGTCTTCGACGCGGCGGAGCCCGGCCACGTCGTGCTGCTGTTCAACGAGGCCGACTCGCTGTTCGGCAAGCGGACCAGCGACGTGAAGTCGAGCAACGACCGCTACGCGAACCTCGAGACGAACTACCTCCTGCAGCGGCTCGAGCGGTTCGGCGGGCTGGCGATCCTGACGACGAACCTGACCGCGGCGATCGATCAGGCGTTCAAGCGGCGCTTCACGTACGACGTCTTCTTCAGCTTCCCGAGCCCGGAGATGCGGGCGGAGCTGTGGCGGCGCACGCTGCCCGAGCGGGCGCGCGGCGACGACATCGGCTTCGAGGAGCTGGCCGAGCGGTACGAGCTGTCGGGCGGCTTCATCAAGGTCGCCTGCGAGCGCGCGGCGTACATGGCGGGGGCGGCCGGCCAGCGGATCTCCGACGAGCTCATGCGCCACACGATCGAGCGCATGTACCGCGAGCGCGGCAAGCTGTCGTCGGTCGGTCCGCTCGACTGACCCGGCGACCGCGACTTCACGGACCGCGGCCGCGCTGCGCTCGCGGCCTTCAGGCGGCGGCGAGGAAGGCGAGGAGCTGCTCGGCGGTGGCGGCCGGAGCCTCGAGGTCGAGCGCGTGGCCGGCGCCGGCGATGACCTCGAAGCGGACGTCGGCGATCGCGGCGAGCTGGCGGCGCTGCGCGTCCGGGCGGATGAGCGGATCGAGCTCGCCGGACAGCACGAGGGTCGGCGCCGCGATGCGGCGGAGCGCGCGGCGCGCGTCGTGGCGGACGGCGGCGGCGCCGAGGGCGACGATCGAGCGGCGCGAGCGCGGGGTGGCGGCGATCCTCCGCTCGAGGCGGGCGGCCCGGTCGGGGTGCTCGCCGACGAAGCGGTCGCTCAGCACGCCCTCGCCGAGGCAGCGGCCGAGGGCGCCGTCGCGGCGGACGACG
>DASZXE010000081.1:0-5444 GCA_035546475.1 Kofleriaceae bacterium | reverse complement strand
GGCCGCCGCGCCGCCGCCGCCGCCGACCGCGGCGCCGCCGCCGATCGACGAGGGAGCGAAGCCGGCCCCCGCGCCGGTCGCGACCAACATCTCGATGGGCAACGACACCGGCATGGACCTGGGCACCGGCCACCCGACCGGCCCCGACACCACCCACGCGCCGACCTCGCCGAAGCAGGACCACGCGAAGCCGGCCGCCGCCGCCGTGAAGACGCCGATCAAGATCGCGCCGCCGCCTCCGCCGACGGGCGGGGGCGACGCGCCGTGCACCGAGCCGCCCGGCAAGCCGGAGCCGGTGGTGAAGACCGAGATCGAGTACATCGAGGAGGCGCGCGCCGCCGGCATCGAGGGCCGCCTGGTCCTCAAGGTCACCGTCGACGAGCACGGCAACGTCACCGACGTCACCGTCGTCTCGGGCGTCGACGGCGCGCTCGACGCCGCCGCGGTGGCCACCGTGAAGACCTGGCGGTTCAAGCCGGCGATGGCCTGCGGCAAGCCGGTGGCGGGTGGCACCTACACGATCGCCCGCCGCTTCGTGCTCGGAGACTGACTCGATGCCCACCCGCGTCGTCGCCTTCGTGATCGCGCTGTTCGCGGTCCTCGCGAGCCTCGCGACGGTCGATCCCGGCGCCGCGCGCGCCCAGGACGACGATCAACACGACGATCAGCCGGCCGGCGTCGTCACCAGACCGCCGAAGCTGACCGGCTTCGTCGCCGCCGAGCGGCCGCCCGGCACCGAGGAGCAGACCGGCACCGCCGTGCTCGCGATCGACATCGGCGCCGACGGCAAGGTGACCGACGTCCGGCTGACGACGACGTCCGGGGTGCCCGCGCTCGACGCCGCCGCGATCGCCGCCGCGCGCCAGTTCGTCTTCGAGCCGGCCGAGGTCGACGGCAAGCCGGGCCCGGTCACGATCACCTACCGCTACCAGTTCACCGTCGAGGAGAAGATCGTCTCGCTCGGCCCGCAGATCAACTTCGAGGGCCTGGTGGTCGAGCGGTTCAAGAAGACGCCGCTGCCCGGCGTGAAGATCCGCGTCGTCGACCTCGACGTCGAGGCGGTCACCGACGAGCACGGCGCGTTCGCCTTCACCGACCTGCCGGTCGGCACCCACCAGGTCGAGCTGTCGGGCGAGGGCCTCATCACGGTGCAGACCGAGGAGGAGATCGCGCCGAAGGAGAAGCGGACGGTCAAGTATTACGCGGAGGAGCGCGACCCTGGCGTCGACGAGGAGGAGGAGGTCCGCGCGACGCGCATCAAGAAGGAGACCGCGAGCGTCTCGATCCGCACCGAGGAGGCGCGCAAGGTGCCCGGCACCCAGGGCGACACGCTCAAGGTCGTGCAGAACCTGCCCGGCGTCGGCCGGTCGTCGTTCGGCTCCGGCCAGCTCGTCGTCTGGGGCGCGGCGCCGAACGAGACCCGCGTCTTCCTCGACGGCGTCGACATCCCGGCGCTCTACCACGGCGGCGGCCTCCGCTCGACGGTGAGCTCCGACCTCATCAAGTCGATCGACCTCATCCCCGGCGCGTTCGGCGCCGAGTACGGCCGCGGCGTCGGCGGCCTGGTCACCGCCGAGACCCGCACGCTGCCGCGCACCGGCACCCACGGCTACGTCGCGCTCGACGTCATCGACGCGTCGGCGCTGGTGACCACCGCGCCGACCAAGAAGTTCCGCATCGGCGTCGCCGCGCGGCGCAGCCACCTCGACTGGACGCTGTCGCAGGTGACGTCGCGCGACGTCGGCGACTTCGTGCCGATCCCGCAGTACTACGACGGCCAGGTGCTCGCCCAGCTCGACCTCGGCAAGGACGAGACGCTGGAGGTGGGCCTGCTCGGCTCCGACGATCGGCTGACGCGCACGATCGGCGCCGACGACCCGGCCGAGGTCCGCCGCCAGGAGACCCACGACCGCTACTACCGGCTGTTCGCCCGCTACCAGCGGCTGCTCGCCGACGGCGCCAGCCTCGCGATCGTGCCGATCCTCGGCTGGGACGGCAACACGACGAACGCGTCGTTCGGCGGCGTGCCGACGTCGCTCGACCTCGGGACCTGGAAGTACGGCGTGCGCGCGAGCTACCGCCGCAAGGTCGATCCGCACGTGACCCTGTCGCTCGGCGTCGACGCGCTCGGCCAGCGCACCGAGGCGTCGCGGCTCGGCTCGGTCAACCTGCCGCCGCGCGAGGGCGACATCACCGTCTTCGGCCAGCCGCCGGGCGACCAGATCAACGCCGACGACTGGACCACGACGATCGCGTCGGCGGCCCCGTACGCGTTCGCCGAGATCGAGGCGGGGCCGCTCGTCATCACGCCCGGCCTGCGCGTCGAGCCGTTCCTCATCGACGGCTCGCGGCTGACGCCGATCGTCGGCAGCACGCCGGCGCTCGGCTACCGGCGGATGGAGCTCGAGGTGCAGCCGCGGCTGTCGGCGACGTACAAGGTGACGAAGAGGCTGCAGCTCCGCGCCGGCACCGGCATCTACAGCCAGCCGCCGGACCCGACCGACCTGTCGGCGGTGTTCGGCAACCCGACGCTCGGCGTGATCCGCGCGTACCACGTGTCGGCCGGCGGCACGTACAAGCTGACGCGCGCGCTGTCGGGCGAGCTGGTCGGCTTCTACAAGTACGTCGACGACCTGGCGTCGCGCAGCGAGCTGCCGACGCCGCCCCTGGCCCGCGCGCTCGTCGAGGAGGGGACCGGCCGCGCGTACGGCGGCCAGGCGCTCCTGCGGCTCGAGCTCACGCACGGCGTGTTCGGCTGGATCACCGCGTCGCTCATCCGCAGCGAGCGCAAGGACCACCCCGACACCGACTGGCGGCCGCTCGACTACGACCAGACCGCGGTCGTGTCGGTGCTCGGCAGCTACGACCTCGGCCACGGCTGGCAGGCCGGCGCCCGCGCGCGCTACGCGACCGGCGTGCCGCGGACGCCGGTGTTCGACAGCTTCTACGACGCGCTCCACGATCGCTACGAGCCGTTGTTCGGCGAGCACAACAGCATCCGCGTGCCGGCCTTCTACCAGCTCGACGCGCGGATCGAGCGCACGCTCACGTTCCTCGGCAAGCGCACGAACGTCTTCCTCGACGTGCAGAACGTGACCAACCGCAAGAACCCCGAGGAGATCATCTACAACTTCGACTACTCGTCGAGGAAGTACATCACCGGCCTGCCGACCCTCGCGGTGATCGGGGCCCGGGTGGAGCTGTGATCATGGAGCGCGCGCGCACCGTCGCGACCGTGGTGGTGCCGCTGGCCCTGGCGGCGCTGGCGGCGCTGGCGGCCTGCGAGCCGGACCTCGGCAACCCGGGCTCGCTCGTCGGCGAGGCGCGCGTGCTCGCGATCCGCAGCGAGCCGGCGGAGGTGAAGCCGGGGCAGGACGTCATGCTGAGCGCGCTCGTCGTCGATCCGACCGGCACGCTCATGCCGGACATCGGCTGGGGCTTCTGCGGCGAGCCGGCGCCCCTGTCGAGCAACAACGTCGCCAGCGACGCGTGCGTGTTCACGGCGATCTCGCTGCCGGCGCGCGGCGTGGCGATCACGGCGACGATCCCGGTCGACACCTGCTCGAACTTCGGGCCGACGCCGCCGGCGCCGGAGCCGGGCGAGCCGCAGCGCCGCCCGCACGACGCCGACGTCACCGGCGGCTACTACCAGCCGATCCGCGCGCTGGTGAACCTGAGCGCGAACGTGACGGTCCCGTCGATCGGGCTGACGCGGACGACGTGCGACCTGGCGAACGCGCCGATCGACGTCGTCGTCGACTTCCGCGCGCGCTACCACGCGAACGTCAACCCGCGCATCGTGAGCGTCATCGCGCAGCGGCCGGGCGAGGCGGAGGCGGTGTCGCTGCCGGCGGAGCTGCCGGCGCACACCGACATCGCGCTGCGCGTGCGGTGGAGCGACGACTCGGCGGAGACCTACCCGGTGTTCGACCCGCAGTCGCGTGCGCTGGTCGATCACCGCGAGGCGATCCGCGTGTCCTGGTTCGTGACCGGCGGCGAGCTCGAGTCGGAGCGGACCGGGCGCACCGAGGACGAGACGGAGAGCTACGCCGACGACGTCTGGACCACGCCCGACGCGGGGCCGGCGCACCTGTGGCTCGTCGTGCGCGACTCGCGCGGCGGCATGGACTTCCGCGGCTTCGATCTGACGATCACGCCGTAGCGGCCCGCGGCGGCGGGGCTGGCGCTCGCGCTGGGGCGCTGTTCGTCGTCGCGACGGTCGGCAAGCCGCCGCCGAGCACGAGCCGGCCGGCAGCGGCCGGCGCGGGCGTGGCGACGGGCGCGGTCAGATGCCGCCGAGCTGCTGGAGCTTGGCGCGGACGCGGGTGGTGCGGTCGGAGTGGTCGGCGTCGCCGATGAGGGCGAGGTAGCGGCGGTAGGCGGCGATCGCGGCGATGCGGTTGCCGGTGCGGTTGCGGGCGTCGCCGAGGAGAGCGTAGAGGGCCGGACGGCCGGGGGTGTCGAGGAGTTCCTTCTCGAGGATCGCGAGCGCGCCGCCGGTGTCGCCCTTGTCGAGCAGCGCGCGCGCCTGCACCAGCGGATCGTGGCTGTCGGTCGAGAGCGGTGGCTCGGCGTGCGTCTCGGGGGCGTGCGTCGCGGCGGTCGATGTCGACGGGTGCGGGACGCGCGCGTGCGTGGTCGCGGCGGAGGCCGGTGGCGGCGTCGGAGCGAGCGTCGGCGTCGGCGCGGGCGTCGGCACCGGCGCGCGCGTGACCCGCGCCGCCCGCGAGATCTCCGTCGCCGAGTGCACGCACGCCGCGATCGCCGCCTCGACCTCCTCCGCCGACGCGGGCCGATCCGCGCGATCGATGGCGAGGCAGTGCTTCACCACCTCGATGAACGCCGAGGGCACGTTGCCCGGCTCGAGCTCGCGCATCGGCTGCGTCGCCTGCGCCACCGCGATCGCGATCGCGTTGTCGCCGCTCCACGGCCGCTTGCCGCTCGCCATCTCGAACAGCATCACGCCGAGCGAGAAGATGTCCGCACGCGCGTCGACGTCGGTCCCCGCGAGCTGCTCCGGCGCCATGTACCGCGGCGTGCCGATCACGACGCCGACCTGCGTCACGGACTCGTCGTCGCCCGATCGCGCGATGCCGAAATCGGTGATCACCACGCGATCCGTCCCGCGCTCGATCAGCACGTTGTCGGGCTTGAGGTCGCGGTGCACGACGCCCGCCTTGTGCGCGGCCGCGAGCCCCGAGCAGATCTGCGTCGCGTACGACTGGAGCTTCGCCCACGGCAGCGGCCCGCCGAGCTCGCGCGTCAGCGGCTGCCCGTCGATCAGCTCCATCGTCAGGAACTTGTCGCCGTGGTGCTCGCCGATGTCGTACATGCGCGCGACGTTGCGGTGCTGGATCCGCCGGGTCAGCCGCACCTCGCGCCGGAACCGCTCGATCGCCTCCTCCGACAGCCCCCCGCGCAGCACCTTCAGCGCGACGCGCTCG
>DASZXE010000080.1:0-11047 GCA_035546475.1 Kofleriaceae bacterium | reverse complement strand
AGCAGGCCAGCGCGCCCGCCGCGACGTCGCTGTACGTCCGCACCGGCCGCGCGCGCACGCCGCCCACCTCCGCCACCCGCGCCGGGCCCGGCAGGTTCGTGACGAGGTTGCCGAAGTGATCGATGTGGACGACCACGCCGGCCGTCACCTGCTCGCCGCGCCCGTGCACCGACCACGGCAGCCGCCCGACGAGGAAGGTCGGCGGCCCCGCGGCGTCGGGCGGCAGGCCGCGCGCGAGCGCCGCCGCCGCCGGCGCGAAGACATCGCGGCCGTGGAAGGTCGGCGCCACCACGTCGGCGCGGAACATCGCCGACCGGATCTCCCACGCGCCCTCGACCCGCCCCCACGCCGCCAGGTAGGCGAACAGGCCGTTGTCGGGCCCGACGTGATAGTGGCCGTCGATCGCGACCACGACCTCCGCGCGCTCGCCGCCGACGCCGGGATCGACCACCGCGACGTGGACGCTGCCCGGCGGGAACGCGCGCGTCGACGTCGCCAGCACCCACGCGCCGTGCGCGATGTCGTGGCGCGGGATGTCGTGGGCGATGTCGACCACGACCGCGTGCGGCGCCTGGCTCGCCAGCACGCCCTTCATCGCGCCGACGAAGCCGTCGGCGGTGCCGAAGTCGGTGGTCAGCGTGCACACCGTCATGCCTCGCACTGTACGGCACGCGCGGCCGCCGACCATCGTCGCCCCGGCGGTTTGACACCCGCGCCGCGCGGACGGACCATGGCCGCGATGAACAAGGTCTTCGCCGACGCGCAGGCCGCGCTCCACGACGTCGTCGATGGCGCGACCATCCTGTCGGGCGGCTTCGGGCTGTCCGGCAACCCCGAGAACTGCATCCGCGAGCTCGCCCGCCGTGGCGTGAAGGGGCTCACCATCGTCTCGAACAACTGCGGCACCACCGACAAGGGCCTGGGCGTGCTGCTCGCCGCCGGCCAGGTGAAGAAGATGATCTCGTCGTACGTCGGCGAGAACAAGGTGTTCGAGAAGCTGTTCCTGTCGGGCCAGCTCGAGGTCGAGCTCAACCCGCAGGGCACGCTCGCCGAGCGGATCCGCGCCGGCGGCGCCGGCATCGAGGCGTTCTTCACGCCGACCGGCTACGGCACCCGCATCGCCGAGGGCAAGGAGACCCGCGAGATCAACGGCCGCCGCTGCGTGCTCGAGCACGCGATCCGCGGCGACTTCGCGATCGTGAAGGCGTGGCGCGGCGACGCGTGGGGCAACCTCGTCTACCGGTACACCTCGCGCAACTTCAACCCGATGATGGCGGCGGCCGGCAAGATCACGATCGCCGAGGTCGAGGAGCTCGTCCCGGTCGGCGCCCTCGACCCGAACGCGATCCACACGCCCTCGATCTACGTGCAGCGCATCTTCCAGGGCACGAGCTACGAGAAGCCGATCGAGCAGCGCACCGTCCGCCCCCGGGAGAAGCAGTAGCCATGGCCCTCGAACGAGACGACATCGCCCGCCGCGCCGCCGCCGAGCTCAAGGACGGCTACTACGTCAACCTCGGCATCGGCATGCCGACGCGCGTCGCGAACTTCGTGCCGCCCGGCATCGACATCGTGCTCCAGTCGGAGAACGGCCTGCTCGGCATCGGCCCGTTCCCGTACGAGGGCGACGAGGATCCCGACCTCATCAACGCCGGCAAGCAGACGGTCACCGCGATCCCCGGCTCGGCCTTCTTCGACTCCGCCGAGAGCTTCGCGATGATCCGCGGCGGCCACGTCGACGTGTCGATCCTCGGCGCGATGGAGGTCTCGGCCGGCGGCGACCTCGCGAACTGGATGATCCCCGGCAAGATGATCAAGGGCATGGGCGGCGCGATGGACCTCGTCGCCGGCTCCCGCCGCGTCATCGTGATGATGGAGCACACGACCAAGGAGGGCGCGCCCAAGATCCTGACCGAGTGCACGCTGCCGCTCACCGGGGTCGGCGTCGTCCACACCATCATCACCGACCTCGCCGTCCTCGACGTCACCCGCGAGGGCCTGGTCCTCCGCGAGCGCGCCCCCGGCGTCTCCGCCGACGACATCCGCAAGGCCACCGGCGCCCCGCTCATCGTCCCCGACGACGTCCCCGAGATCGCCGTCTGACCGGCCGGCCGGTCCGGCCCGGGCTTCCCGATCGACGCGGCCATCCTCCGGCGCACGCAGCACCACGGGTCCCGACGCGCCCGCGGCGACCTTCCGCGGTCGAGGGACGCGGGGTAGCCTGGCGTGGCATGGGTGACGACAAGCCGACCGCGAAGATGCGGAAGCTGCGCAAGCGGCGGTTCGCGACGGATGCCGACCTCGAGATCAAGGGGGCGTACGGGCCCGAGGACACGGCCGCGCTCGACCCGGCCAAGGACCTCGGCGAGCCGGGCCAGTTCCCGTACACGCGCGGCGTCCAGGACACGATGTACCGCGGCCAGCTCTGGACGATGCGCCAGTACGCCGGCTTCGGCACCGCCGCCGAGTCGAACCGCCGCTACAAGTACCTGCTCGCCCAGGGCGGCAAGGGGCTGTCGGTCGCGTTCGACCTGCCGACCCAGATGGGCCGCGACTCCGACCACCCGATGGCGCACGGCGAGGTCGGCCGGGTCGGCGTCGCCATCGACTCGATCGAGGACATGCGCGTCCTCTTCGACGGCATCCCGCTCGCCGACGTCTCGACGTCGATGACGATCAACGCGACCGCGGCGACCCTGCTCGCGCTCTACGTCGCGGTCGCCGACGAGCAGGGCGCGCCGCGCGCGCAGCTCCGCGGCACCATCCAGAACGACATCCTGAAGGAGTACATCGCGCGCGGCACGTACATCTATCCGCCGGCGCCGTCGATGCGGCTCATCACCGACACGTTCACGTTCTGCGCCCGCGAGGTGCCGGCGTGGAACACGGTGTCGATCAGCGGCTACCACATCCGCGAGGCCGGCTCCGACGCCGTGCAGGAGGTCGCGTTCACGCTCGCCGACGGCATGGCGTACGTGCAGGCCGCCGTCGACGCCGGCCTCGCCGTCGACGACTTCGCGCCGCGGCTGTCGTTCTTCTTCAACGGGCACAACAACTTCCTCGAGGAGGTCGCCAAGTTCCGCGCGGCCCGCCGCATGTGGGCGCGCATCATGCGCGACCAGTTCGGCGCCGAGAGCCCGAAGAGCTGGCAGCTCCGCTTCCACACCCAGACCGCCGGGGTCACGCTGACCGCGCAGCAGCCGCTGGTCAACATCGTGCGGGTCGCGATGCAGGCGCTGGCCGCGGTGCTCGGCGGCACCCAGTCGCTGCACACCAACAGCTTCGACGAGGCGCTCGGCCTGCCGACCGAGCTGGCGGCGATGGTCGCCCTCCGCACGCAGCAGGTCATCGCCCACGAGACCGGCGTCGCCGACTTCATCGATCCGCTGGGCGGCAGCTACGCGGTCGAGCACCTCACCGGCGAGCTCGAGGCGCGCGCGCAGGCGTACCTCGATCGCATCGCCGAGCTGGGCGGCATGGTCCACGCCATCGAGCAGGGCTTCCCGCAGCGCGAGATCGAGCGCCGCGCCTACGAGCACCAGCGGGCGGTCGAGAAGAAGGAGCGGATCGTGGTCGGCGTCAACGACTACGTGGTCGCCGCCGAGCCGCCGGTCGAGGTCGCCCGGGTCGACCCCGCGCTCGAGCGCGACCAGGTCGAGCGGGTGGCCGCCCTCCGCCGCCGCCGGCCGGAGCAGGAGCACGCCCGGGCGCTCCAGGCCCTGGGCGACACCGCCCGCGGCGGCGGGGAGCTGGTCCTGCCGATCCTCGGCGCGGTGAAGGCGCTGGCGACCGTCGGCGAGATCGCCGACGTGCTCCGGGCGGTCTTCGGGGAGCACCATCCGGCCACGACCGTCTGATCCCCCCGCCTTAAGATCCGCCAGACCATTGATTCCAGGCGGGTTTCGCGCTTCCATGAACGGGTCGCGTGTCCGACCCGGCCTCCCACGGGCCCGCGTGCGACGGGGGTATCATGCCGGTCACCAAGAGCGAGCTGGTCGAGAAGCTTTCGGAATCGCTGGCCGTACCGCGCGCTCGGGCCGAGCAGGTCGTGAACGTCATGTTCGACGCCATGGTCGCCAACCTCGAGCGCGGCGAGGGCATCGAGATCCGCGGGTTCGGCAGCTTCGAGGTGCGCAGCTACGCGCCGTACGAGGGCCGCAACCCGCGCACCGGCGAGCCGGTGCACGTGAAGGCCAAGCGGCTGCCGTTCTTCAAGGTGGGCAAGGAGCTGCGCGAGCGCATCAACGCGTCGACGGGCAAGCTCGAGGTCGAGGAAGGCGACAGCGACGGCGACGGCGAGGGCGACGAGCCCGCGGACGGCGACGACGAAGCCTAGTCAGCGGGTTGGCCAGAAGGCCAACCCTCTCGTCGATCGATCGGCCTCGGGGGTGACCCCGAGCCCGAGCTCCACACGGAACAACCCCGGCCCGAGCTGCGCTCGCGGCCTCACGCGGGGAGCGCCGCGCGGGTGGCGTCGGGCAAGGCGGGAGGCATGGCCAGGCGGAGCTGGCGGCGGCGGCCGCGCGCGTGCAGCGCGTGGCGGGCGAGCGCGCGCCAGAGCCGGAGCTGCTGGTCGGCGAGCACCTCGCTGCCGGCGACCCGCGCCGCGTACATCTCGAGGACGTCGGGGTCGAACAGCACGAGGCTGAGCCAGCGCTGCCAGCCGGGGCCGCCCTGGTAGAGCAGCCGGGCGAGCCAGCGGTCGAGCGCGAGCTCGCGGCCGACGGTCGCCTTGCGCAGCGCGCGCCGGTAGCCGCGGAAGCCGAGGTCGCCGAGGCCGCCGCCGCGCGCGAGGGCGCGGGCGACGAGGTCGCCGGCGAGCTGCGCCTGCTCCATCGCGATGGCGATCCCCTCGCCGGTGAGGCCGTCGATGCCGGCGGCGTCGCCGACGGTCAAGAGGCGCGGCGCCGACACCGGCGCCGACGGGTGGTAGCCCCACACCGGCCACCCGCGCGCGCCGCGGGCCGGCAGCTCGACGCCGTGATCGGCGAGCCGGCGCCGCAGGAGGCGCAGGAGCTCCGGGCCGCCGCGACGCGACGACGGATAGTGCATGAGGCCGACGTTGGTGCGCCCGCCGGCGACCGGGAACAGCCACAGGTAGCCGCGCAGGCCGTCGGCCATCGGCGTGAAGTCGTAGACCATCGCGTCGTCGGCGGAGCCGGCCGCCGGGGTGGCCGCCAGCTCCTGCATGAACAGCCGGTGCGGCAGCGCCTTCGCGTTGCCGGTCAGGTGCTTGCGGACGATCGACGCCGCGCCGTCGGCGCCGACGACGACCCGCGCGCGCAGCTCGCGGCCCGACGCCAGGCGCAGCCGCACCGCGTCCGCCTCGACGGCGAGGTCGTCGACCGCGTCGCCGGTGGCGACCTCGACGCCGCGCGCGCGCACCTGCTCGACCAGGCTGGCGTCGAACTCGACGCGGCGGATGACCTGCACCGGCCTCGCCATCGCGACGGTGCGCTCGAACGAGCCGAACCGCACGCGCGCCGACGGCGACGGCACGTGCGGCACCGTCAGCGCGAGGTCGAGCGCGGCGAGCGCGCCGTCGATGTGGCCGGTCAGGCCGCCGCCGCACGGCTTGTCGCGCGGCAGCTCGTAGCGCTCGAGGACGAGGACGTCGCGGACGCCGTGCTGGTGCAGGCGCGCCGCGGTCGCCGCGCCGGCCGGCCCGGCGCCGATGACGATCACGTCGCGGATCGCGCTCACGCCCGGGCGTGTAGCACGGCGGCAGGCGCTACAGGCCCGCGTGGGCGGCGATCGACACCTTGACGGTCATCGCGCCCTGCGGCACCGGCGAGTTCTGGTGCAGCGTCATCCCGCTGCCGACCACGATGTTGAACGGCGTCTTGTACGAGCCCATGAACGACTTCAGATTGTCCTTGCCGCTCGGGTCGAAGACCATCGACGTCGTCGGCAGGGTCGCGCCCGCCGGCACCGACGGCACGGTGCCGACCCGCTTCGAGCCGGGATCGCCGGGCACCATCACCGTCGCCGGCGCCGCCCACACGCCCATCTCCGGCGTCGGCACGTTCAGCGTGTTGGCGGTGACCTGGTAGTCGATCGAGTCGATCGTCACGTCGATGATCGGCTCGTCGTTGATCGACTGCAGCTCCGGCTTCTCGGTGACGAGGTCGATGCCCTGGTAGAGCGACACGAACAGGGTCAGGTCGCAGGTGTGGCTGCCCGGGTTGCACATACCGACGCACTGGCCGGGGCGGCACGCCTGCATCGCCGCCTGCGCGCACGGATCGGGGCTGGTCGTGCACTGCTGCGACAGGTACTGCTCGGGGTTCGACAGCCCCCAGTTGCCGGCATCGACGGTGAACTGCTTGTCCGGCAGGCCGAGGTCGAACTGGGTGACGTCGGCATCGATGAGCCCGCAGCCGACGAGCGGCGCGGCCAGGGCAGTGGCGAGCAGAAGCTTGGCGAACATGTAAGGCAGCCTCCAGAGGGGGCGATCCAGGCGAGATCGTAGCATCACGGCCGTGCGGGCCGCGACGTTCCTTTGCCGGGCTGGACCTACGTCACGCCCGGCGGCGGCTGTACGTACCCGCCTACAGCTCGTCGACGAGCTCGGCCGCCAGCGACCAGGGATCGCGGGTGCGATCGACGACCGCGGCCGCCAGCGCCTCGACGCCGCCGTGCGAGCGGAGCAGCGCGTCGGCCCGGTCGGCGAGCAGCGCCCGCACCAGCTCGGCGAGCTGGGCGGCGGCCCGGGCGCGCGCCCTCGCCTGCCCCGCCTCACCGCTCCACGTCCTCGCGCGGTGGCGATCGATCGCGGCGGCGAGCTCGGCGATGCCGGAGCCGGCCGCGGTGCCGCGGTTCGCGATCGTGCGCAGGATCTCGACGTCCTTGCGCTCGCCCTCGGCGCGCAGGTCGAGCATCTGCATGAGGTCGCGCTCGGCGCGGTCGGCGCCCTCGCGGTCGGCCTTGTTGATGACCAGCACGTCGGCGATCTCGAGCAGGCCGGCCTTGATCGCCTGGATGTCGTCGCCGAGGCCGGGGACGGTGACCACGACGGAGGTGTGGGCCGCCTTCATGACCTCGACCTCGTCCTGGCCGACGCCGACCGTCTCGATGAGGATGCGGTCGAAGCCCATCGCGTCGAGGACGGCGACGACGTCGAAGGTCGAGCGCGACAGGCCGCCGAGGTGGCCGCGGGTCGCGAGCGAGCGGATGAAGACGCCGTCGTCGGTGGCGTGGCGCTGCATGCGGATGCGATCGCCGAGGATGGCGCCGCCGGTGAACGGCGACGTCGGATCGACCGCGACGACGCCGACCCGGAGGCCGGCGGCGCGGTGGTGGCCGATGAGCGCGTCGACGACGGTCGACTTGCCGGCGCCGGGGTTGCCGGTGATGCCGATGATCGTCGCCTGGCCGGTGCGGGGGAACAGCGCGGCGAGCGTCGCGTGGGCGTCGGGGCGGCGATCGTCGAGGTCGCGCATGAGGCGGGCGGCGGCGCGGACATCGCCGGCGACGATGCCGGCGGCGCGGTCTTCGACGGAGCTCGACGGGGTGCTCATGGCTGCTTCTTCTTCGGCGGCGGCGGCGGCGCGGGCGAGGCCGCGGGGGTGAAGAGCTGGTAGGCGACGGTCGGCCCGGCCGCGGTGAAGGCGTGCTCGACGCCCGGCGGGATCTGGATGACGGACTGGTCGGTGACCGGCAGCGAGACGCCGCCGACCGTGAACGTCCCGCCGCCGGCGACGACGTAGAGCAGCTCGGTCTGCGCGGCGTGCGCCTGCGACGGCAGCGCCGCGCCGGCGGCGAGCGAGAGCGTCGCCACCGACAGCGCGGGGTCGACGACCTTCGTCGCGGCGAGGTCGGCGGCGGCGACGACGAGCGGCGCGGGGAGCGTGCCGCCCTTCGGCGGCAACGTCGTCGGCAGGCCGGCGAGCGCGCCGGCGCGGGCGGTGCCCTCGCGGCCGCCGGGGACGAGCGCGACGATCGCGTGGGTCTGCGCGTCGCCGGCGACCGGCTCGACCTGCAGGCGCGCGCCGGACGGCACCTCGAGCGCACCGCCGGCCGGGACGACGACCGGGTCGCCGGCGCGCCACGAGACCTGCGCCCGCGCGAGGAAGATCCACAGCTCGGCGCGGTCGAGCTGGCGCGGGCCGCTGCGCGCGCCGGCGGCGATCGAGACGTCGAGCAGCGACGCCGCCGGGTTGCCGGTGTTGGTCTCGTCGAGGAGGACGGCGACGTCGACGCCGGCCTGCGCCCGGTGCGGCACGAGGCGGCGGTCGATGACGTTCTGCATCGACGGCGCGGTGAAGGCGAACGGCAGCTCGACCTCCTGGCCGTGCAGCGGCGGCGCCCAGGCGTAGGCGGCGAGCACGGCGGCGAGGCAGCGGACGAGCACCGGCTCGCGCGGCTCGTCGACGGTCGCCTCGGCCTTCGCGTGGCCGTCGCGCGCGATGGTGACCAGCATGTGGACCGCGCCGGCGACGTGGAAGTCGTCGGCGGCGGCCGCGGCCCAGCACTGGTTCGCCACCGGCGCGAGGTCGTTCATCGCGTGCTCGATCGCGGCGATCCGCTCGTCGAGCGGCACCTCGTCTTCCCCCGCCTCGTCGCTCCCCGTGCCCGTGCCCGTGCCCGTGCCCGTGCCGGTGCCCGCTTCCTGCGGTCCCACCGGCGCCTTCGGATGCCCACCGCCGCCGCAGCCCGCCGCGGCGATCGCCAGCGCCAGCGCGGCCGCCCGCGTCACGCCGCATCGACCCGCGGGCGCACGGTCGACTCGATCCACTCCACGATCTCCTGCGTCGTCGTCCCCGGCGTGAACACCCGCGCGACCCCGACCTCGGCCAGCTTGCCGAGGTCGTCCTTCGGCACGATGCCGCCGCCGAAGACGATCACCTCGCCGGCGCCGCGCGCCCGCAGCGCGTCGATCACCGCCGGGAACAGCGTCATGTGCGCGCCCGACATGATCGACAGCCCGACGGCGTCGACCGACTCCTGCACCGCCGCCGCCGCGATCATCTCCGGCGTCTGGTGCAGCCCGGTGTAGACCACCTCGTAGCCGGCGTCGGCGAGCGCGCGGGCGACGACCTTGGCGCCGCGGTCGTGGCCGTCGAGCCCCGGCTTGGCCACCAGGATGCGCAGCTTGCGGGACGTCGTCGAGGACTGGCTGGCTTGCGTCATGCGATCATCTCCTCAGCGCCCGAGCAGCGCCCGCGCGATCACGATCCGCTGGATCTCGCTGGTGCCCTCGTAGATGCGCGTCACCCGCACGTCGCGGTACGCGCGCTCGACGGGGAAGTCCTTCGTGTAGCCGTAGCCGCCGTGGATCTGCAGGGCGAGGTCGCAGACCAGGCCGGCCTTCTCGCTGGCGAACAGCTTCGCCTTCGCCGCCGCGTCGCCGAACGGCTGGCCCGCCTCCTTCAGCCACGCCGCCCGCAGCGTGAGCAGGGTCGCCGCGTCGAGCCACGTCGCCGCGTCGGCGAGCATGTTGCCGATCGCCTGGTGCCGGATGATCGGCTGGCCGAACTGGTCGCGGTCGCGCGCGTACTCGATCGCCTGCTCGAGCGCGCCGCGCGCGATGCCGATCGCCTGGCTGGCGATGCCGATGCGGCCGCCGTCGAGCGCCATCATCGCCAGCCGGAAGCCGCCGCCGACGCCGCCGAGGACGTCGTCGTCGCTCACCAGGACGCCGTCGAGGACGAGCTGCACGGTCGAGCTGCCGCACAGCCCGAGCTTGTGCTCGGCGCGGCCGACGCTCAGCCCCGGCGACCCGCCGCGCACGATGAACGCCGTGATGCCGTGGTGCCCCGCCGCCCGATCGGTCATCGCCCACACGACCAGCACGCCCGAGCGATCGCCGCTCGTGATCCACTGCTTGGTGCCGGTCAGCCGCCAGCCGCCGTCGACGCGCGTCGCCAGCGTGCGCATCGCCGCCGGGTCCGAGCCGGCCTGCGGCTCCGACAGCCCGAAGCTGCCGCAGACCGCGCGCCCCGACACCAGCGCGCGCACGTGCTCGTGCTGGGCCGGCGTGCCGACCCGCGCGATCAGCTCGGCGACCATGTTCGTCACCGACACCGACACCGCGACCGACGCGTCGACGCGCGCCAGCTCCTGCATCACCAGCGAGTAGGCGACGACGCCGGCGCCGCTGCCGCCCAGCTCCTCGGGGACCGCGACGCCGAGCAGGCCGAGGCCGCCCAGCTCGCGCAGCTCGTCGGCGGGGAAGATCCCGTCGCGATCGCGCGCGGCGGCCACCGGCGCCAGCCGCCGCTCGGCGTAGTCGCGGGCGGTGCGGGCGATCAGCGTCTGCTCGTCGGTGAGGGCGAGATCCATGAGCGAGCCTGGGGTTGCCTAGTTGCTGGACGTCTCGTCGTCGTCGTCGCTGCCGGCCGACGGGTTGAGCGTCACCGACAGCTTCGCCACCTTGCCCCGCGGATCGGTCAACGACCAGCCCATGATCGCCTTCTCGGCGCAGTCGGCCCAGGTGTCGGCGAACCCGGCGGGCGACGCGAAGCCGACGCTCTGCACCTTGCCGCGGGTGCCGAGGTAGAGCGTGATCGTCAGGTTGCTCGGCGCCGGCGCGCACGACGACAGCCTGGCCAGCCGCGGGCGGACCGCGCTGTCCGACTGCGCCGGCCCCCAGGCGACCGCGCCCGAGCCGGCCGAGAAGCTGATCGGCGCCGTCACCCGCGCCGGCTTGTCGCCGTGCGGCCTGCCGAAGCTGATCGCGCGGGCGACGCCGAGCACGCACTTCTCGATCGGCCACGCGCCGAGGTCGGAGGAGGCGATGCGCACGGCCGCGACCGTGCCGTCGCCGCGGACGTCCCACGACAGCTCGAGCCCGCCGCCCAGCCAGCGGCGGCGGCCGACCTGCGAGGCGTAGCAGGCCTCGATCGCGGCCGTGTGCTCGCCGACCCGCTGGTCGACGATCGACGGATCGATCGAGCCGCGCGTCGACGCGACCTCGAGGCCGTCGGGATCGTCGCCGTCGCCGTCGTCGCGGTCCGCGTGGCCGCCGGGGCCCGTGGCCGGGGACGGCGCGTCGGTGCGCGCGACCGGATCGTCGCCGCCGGGCGCGGGCGCGACGTCACCGCCG
>DASZXE010000079.1:0-8539 GCA_035546475.1 Kofleriaceae bacterium | reverse complement strand
CCGCGCGCCACGCGCCGCCGCGCGCGCTCGCCTACGCCGCCGAGTGCGCGGTCTACATCACCGCCTACAACTTCGCCTACAAGCTCGCGCTCGCCGACGGTGCCAGCCCCGGCGCGGTCTTCGCGCTGTCGATGGTGGTGGCGACCGCGATCGGCGCGATCGCCGGCGGCGCCGCGTATCGCACGAGCTTCGCCGCGCTCGTCCGCGCGCGCCCGCGGATGACGATCGGCGCCGGCGTCGTCTGCGCGACCGCGTTCCTCCTCTACATGTTCGCGCTCGCCGGCGGCGGGGCGGCGTACGTCTTCACGCTGCGCAACACGTCGGTGCTGTTCGCGGTGCTGCTCGGTTGGGCGATCGGCGACCGGCCCTCGCGCGCGCAGGTGGCGGGGGCGGCGGTCGTCGTCGGCGGCGCGGTGCTGCTGGGCGTCGGCCACTGAGCCGGGTCCGCGGCGCCGCGGGAGCGACGCGGGAGCGCCGGCGGGAAGGGGCCAGCGCCGGTTGCATCGACGGGCCCGGGTGGGGCATCCAAGAGACGTGGCCGGTGAACGCCCCCATGTGGTGATCCTCGGCGGCGGCTTCGGCGGCCTGACCGCCGCCCGCGCGCTGCGCAACGCGCCGGTGCAGATCACGCTCCTCGATCGCCGCAACCACCACCTGTTCCAGCCGCTGCTCTACCAGGTGGCGACCGCCGCGCTGAACCCCGGCGACATCGCCTACCCGATCCGCGCGGCGCTCCGCAAGCAGGCCAACGTCCGCGTGCTGCTCGCCGAGGCGGTCGCGATCGACCCCGCCGGCCGCAAGGTCGTCCTCGACGACGGCGTCCTCCACTACGACTTCCTCATCGTCGCCACCGGCGCGACCCACTCGTACTTCGGCCACGACGACTGGCAGCCGCACGCGCCCGGCTTGAAGTCGATCGAGGACGCGCTCGAGATCCGCCGCCGCGTCTTCCTCGCCTACGAGGCCGCGGAGCGCGAGTCCGATCCGGAGGCGCAGCGCGCGTGGCAGACGTTCGTCGTCGTCGGCGCCGGCCCGACCGGCGTCGAGCTGGCGGGCGCGCTCGGCGAGATCGGCCTGCACACGCTCGCGCGCGACTTCCGCCGCATCGATCCGACCCAGGTCCGCGTGCTGCTGGTCGAGGGTCTCGACCGCGTGCTCGCGACCTACCCGCCGAAGCTTTCGGCCGCCGCCCAGCGCTCGCTCGAGAAGCGCTGCGTGGAGGTCCGCGTGCACGCGCGGGTCACCGGCATCGACGCCGGCGGGGTCGACCTCACCGTCACCGGCGCCGACGGCGCCACCACCGTCGAGCGGGTCGCCGCCCGCACCGTGCTGTGGGCCGCCGGCGTCGCCGCGTCGCCGCTGGCGAGGAGCCTCGGCGTCCCGCTCGATCACTCCGGCCGCGTCCTCGTCGAGCCCGACCTGTCCATCCCGGGGCATCCCGAGGTGTTCGTGATCGGCGACCTCGCTGCGGTCGTGACCGACGGCAAGCCGGTGCCGGGCGTCGCCCAGGGCGCGATGCAGGGCGGCGCCTTCGCCGCCCGCGCGATCGGCGCCAGCCTGCGCGGCCTTCCGCGCCCGACCTTCCGCTACAAGGACAAGGGCTCGCTCGCGACGATCGGTCGGACGTCGGCCGTCGTGCAGATCGGCAAGGCGCAGCACCACGGCTTCCTCGCGTGGCTGTTCTGGTGGGTGCTGCACATCTTCTACGTGATCGGCTTCCGCAACCGGCTGTCCGTCATCCTGTCGTGGGCGTGGTCGTTCCTCACGTTCCAGCGCGGGGTGCGGCTCATCACCGGGCCGGTCGGCAAGCTGCCGGCGGTGCGCGGCCTGACCGACGGTGGCCGGCCGGCGATGCCCGCGGCGGCGGCGCCGGTCGCGCTCGACGACGGGCCGCCGCCGGGCGTGGTGGACGACAGTGTGGCGGCCGCGACACACGCGGACGCCGGCAAGTGACCATCTCGCAAGTGGTCAGTCGCGGGTCGGTGGCGGCGTGTGACTTGCACGGAGGCCGTTCATGCGCGCCGTCCTCGCGTCCAGCCTGGTCCTCGCCCTGACCTCGGCGGCCTGGGCCGACCCACCGAAACCGAAGATCAAGCCGGAGGTCATCGAGCTCCAGGAGCCGCCGCCGCCGGTCGTCAGGCCGAAGGTCCACCGCTACTACCGCAAGCTGCCGCCGTACAGCGACCGCGCCATCCTGTCGGACACCTGGACGCGCGCCTGGATGCTCCTCGAGATCGACGAGCACGGCACGGTGACCAGGCTGAAGACGCTGCGGAGGCCGGGCGCCGACCTCGACGACATCGCGGTGCGCGAGGCGTTCAAGCTGCAGTTCGATCCGGCGCTGGATCAGTTCGGCAAGCCGATGCGGGTGTGGATCGTGTGGGGCTTCGAGTGGCCGGCGCACTCGTGGGTCGTCAACCTGACCGGGCTGGCGGACGCGATGCCCGAGGACGTCGGCTTCCCGCCGCGGCCGGCGTGGCTCTACATCCCGTGCCGGGGCGACGGGCCGATGCGGCTCGACTCGCTCGTCTACAAGGGCTACCGCGACTGCACCAAGCCGGACACGTCGCACCTGGCCGAGCTGCCGTGGATCCAGCGGCCGGCGAAGCTGTAGCCGGCCCGGATCAGCGCGCCGCGAGCGCGGCCAGCGCGTCGCCAGTCACGCGGAAGCGCGTCCAGTCGTCGAGCGGCACCGCGCCGAGCGCGCGATAGAAGCGGATCGCCGGCTCGTTCCAGTCGAGCACCGACCACTCGAAGCGGCCGTAGCCGCGCTCGACGGCGATCGCGGCCAGGTGGCGGAGGAGCGCCTGGCCGATGCCGCGCCCGCGGTGGCTCGGCCGCACGTACAGGTCCTCGAGGTAGAGGCCGCGCTGCGCGAGGAACGTCGAGTAGCTGGGGAAGAACAGCGCGAAGCCGACCGGAAGGCCGTCCCACGCGGCGATCACGACCTCGGCGGCGGGCGCGGCGCCGAACAGCGTGCGCACCAGCGCCTCCTCGGTGGCGACGACCTCGTGCGCGAGCCGCTCGTACTCGGCGAGCTCGACGATGAAGCGGAGGACGAGCCCGACGTCGTCGGCGGTGGCGGCGCGGAGGTGCAGCATCACCTGCACACGGCCGCGGGGTCGATCATCGCCGCGTCGTCGCCGCCGCCGTGGTCGCCCTCGATGCCCCAGCTCACCGCCGCGGTGAAGACCAGCTTGTCGCCGAGCAGACCGACGCGCGTGGTCGGCGGCTCGATCTCGTTGCCGAAGACGGCGCCGGTGAACGGGACCGGCTTCCACTTCTTCCCGCAGCGCAGCTCGATGACGTCGCGGGAGACGTCCCACCGGCCGGTCATGGGGTCGCCGTCGTGGCCGGTGACCTTGCGCGTGCGGCGCAGCGTGCTCGTCCCGACGGTGAGGGTGCCGCCGGGCTCCAGCAGCGCGTCGGGGCCGGCCCACGGCGTGAAGTGGCCGCTGGCGACCCGCGCGCGGGCGTCGGCGAACACGGCGTGATCGACGAGCGACGGATCGATGTCGAAGAACTGCTGGTCCTGCGGGTGCTCGTAGTAGACGAGGTCGCGCGCGCCGTCGCCGAGGATGCGCACGGCGAACGTGGCGCCGCCCTGGATGCTCTGGGTGTCGACGGCGCACATCGCGGCGTCGTCGCCGGCGCGGGCGAAGCAGACCGCGTCGATGGCCTTGTTGGCCTCGAGATCGGCGAGGTACGCCTCGGGAGATCCGGCGGCGGGCGGCGGCGCGGCGTCGGGGGCGGGCGCGGGGGCGGCCTGGGCCAGGCCCGCGTCGATCGGCGCCGCCGCCGGCGCGGTCGGTTCGGTCGGTTCGGTCGGCGACGTCGGCATCGACGTCGGTGGCGGCGCGTGGCCGCCGTGGCAGGCGGCGGCGGCGACGACGAGGACGAGCGCGCTGCGAGGACGGGCCATCGCGGTCATTCTCCCACGGCCGGCGGCCGATCTCGTGGCGGCGGGGCGGCGGGCGCGGCCTGGACGCCGCGGAGGCGGCGGACCAGTCCGGCGACGAAGCGGTCGAGCGCGGGCGGGTGCCAGGCGAAGAAGAGCGACGGCTCGATCAGCTCGAGCTCCATGACGCGCGGCTGGCCGCCGTCGTCGCGGGCGACGTCGACGCGGCCGTAGAGGATGCGGTCGGCCCACGGCGCCAGCGCGGCCTCGGCGACGGCGCGCTCGTCGTCGCCGATCGGGTGCGGGCCGGTGACGCGCTCGCGGTCGCCGGCGAAGCGAGGTGTCTTGCGGATCGCGTGGGTGACCGCGCCGTCGATCCAGACGAGCGAGCGCTCGCCGTGGTGCTCGACGGAGGGCAGGTAGGGCTGGACGAGCACGTCGCCGCGCGCGGTCCAGGTCGCGAGGTGGGCGGCGGCGTCGGCGCGCTGGTCGGCGTCGAACACGCGGGCGCCGAGCGATCCGGCGCCGACCGCGGGCTTGACGACGATCCGCTGCCAGCCGCGCGCGGCGAGGCAGGCGGCGAGCGCGTCGGGGCCAGCGCCGCGCGGCACGAGCTCGGTGGGCACCGCGGGCACGCCGCGCGCGGCGAGGTCGAGCAGGTAGCGCTTGTGCGCGTTGGCGCGGACGACGTCGACCGGGTTCCACAGCGGCGCGGCAGCGGCGACCCGCTCGCACCAGGCGAGGAAGCGATCGACGGCGAGGCTGTAGTTCCAGGTCGAGCGGAGGAGCGTCGGCGCGGGCTCGGCCCAGGCGGCGTCGTCCTCCCACGGCACGACGGGCGCGTCGATGCCGGCGGCGGCGAGCGCGGCGGCGAGCGGCCCTGCGTCGGGATCCGGCTCGGGCAGGGTGAGGCAGCTCGCGATGCGTACGCGCACCGCCGCATCGTAGCTGCCGTCCCGCGCCCGCGCCCGTGCCCGCGCCCGCGCCCGCTGCCGTGCCCGTGCTGCTCGCGTGATACGCTCGACCTCGTGAGTCGGGTCCGTGCGTGCGCGCTGGCCACGGCGGCGCTCCTCGTCGGGGCCGCCACCGCCGCGCGCGCCGACACACCTTCGGGCGGCCCCACGCCATCCGCGCCCGCGCCCACACCCGCGCCCGCGCCCGCGCCGGCACCCGCGCCCGCGCCGGCACCCGCGTCCGCATCCGCGTCGGCGCCCGCGCCCGCCGACCCGGCCTGGGCCGAGTACGACGACGCCTTCGACCACCTCGCCGGCGGCGATCGCGACGCCGCCCGCGACGGCCTCCTCGAGCTCACCACCCGCTGGCCCGATCACCCTGCGGCCGCGCAGGCCGCCCTCCGGCTCGCCGAGCTCGACGCTCGCGCGCAGGCGCGCGCCGGCGGCAGCGCCGACCGCGAGGCCCGCGGCGAGGTCGTCTTCTGGACCACGCTCGGCAGCGTCCTCATCGCGCACGACCTCTGCATCGGCCATTGCGACAGCGACCGCGCGTCTGCCGCGGTCTACTCGCTGACCGTCGGCGGCGCCCTCGCGCTCTCGCTCGTCGCGACCCGCGGCGGCGTGCGCCCCGCGGAGGCGCAGCTCTACAACTCCGCCGAGACCTGGGGGAGCTGGAACGCCCTCGCCATCAACGACGGCTTCGCCGAGGACGGCGGCGAGGCGGCCGTCTCGATCGGCGCGGAGCTCGGCGGCCTCGCCGCCGGCCTCGGCCTCTGGCAGACGTGGCACCCGGAGCCGGGCGACGTCGCCCTCGCGAACTCCGGCCTCCTGTGGGGCGCGCTGCTCTCCGTCTACGCCCAGCTCCTCGCCGACCGCGACCCCGAGCTGCAGCGGACCGTCATCGCCGGCGACGTCGGCCTCGTCGCCGGTGCGCTGATCGCGCGCGCGGTGCCGATGTCGCGTGGCCGCACGCTGCTGATCGATCTCGGCGGCGTGATCGGCACGCTCGCCGGCGGGCTGGTGTCGGCCTCCGCCGACGACAGCACGACCGCCGGCGGCGTCCTGCTGACGACGACCGCCGCCGGCCTCGTCATCGCCGGCGCCGCCACCCGCCACTGGGACGTCAAGCCGCCCGCGTCGCTGCGGGTCGTGCCCGCGCGCATCGGCACGCCCGGCGCCGGCGCGACCTGGGGCGCCGCGATCGCGCTCGATCTCTGACCGCGACGCTGTGTAGCGAAGCTATTCGGTGACACCGAAAAGGGTCCGCAGGTTGCGCACGCCGTCTGTGGACCTGCTTCTGTTTCGGCGAATCAGATGAGCTTTCGATGGCTTACTCGATAGATCTCGCGGATGCCGCAAGGCGACACATGGAGGCTGCGCATTGCCTCTACGAATGCGATCCGCCATGTAGACGCCGCGACGTGGCGGCGTACCTGTACGGGCTTAGCGCGGAGATGGCGCTGAAGCGGATCCTCCAGTGCTCGGTGCCCAGACGGCACCATGAGAACAAGCACGAGGATCCTATGTATGCGCATTTCCCAGGCCTAAAGACCCTGCTGCGGGACAACGCGCTGGGCAGGTATGGGGCCATCCTTCGTCGCTTCGCGGAGGACGACGCTCTCATGAATGAATGGGACATCGCAATGCGCTATGCGCCCCGGAAGGACCTAGTTGAGAAGCAGGTTGACCGCTGGCGCGAGCATGCGCAGCGTGCTGTGCGCGAGATGGAGAATGTGTGATGGCGCAGCCCTGCCGCTTTGACGACAGTCTGCCGCGCTTGGTGAGCATACTTGCGAAGCAGCTCGGGCGCGCTCAGGCGAGTGCAGGCGTGATTCTCCGCGACGCGACGGGGCGACTCTGCTATCTCACGGAGGACAGCTTTGAGGTGGAGGTACTGCAAGCCGTTTCTGACGCCGCCTTCGCCTCGCTTGGAGCGTATGCGCGGACCGATGGCGTGATCCGCGCGGGACGAAAGATAGCCCCAGAGATACTCGCGGACATAGTCGCACTCGCTTTAGACCTCGACGACGCAACGAACTGCGAACTCACTGTTCGCTATGTCGACCGGCGAATTGTAGGCACCGATTGGCTGCAGCGCCCAACACCCCTACGTGAGAACTCTCCGGCTCGCGTGCCGAGGCCTGTGCGGGTCGTGTTCTCAAGCATGAAGGGTGGGGTTGGACGGTCGACCGCGCTGACTGTAGTTGCGGCGGAGGAAGCACGAAAGGGACGGAATGTGCTCGTTGTAGACCTCGACCTTGAGGCGCCAGGAGTTGGGTCACTCCTCCTCGATGAGGAGCGTATGCCAGCCTTTGGCGTGATTGACTATCTGGTGGAGCGCAATCTTGGACCGGTTGCTGGGGACCTTCTGCGAGATCTCGTTGGCACCAGCGCATTGACACAGGGACACGGTCTCGTGAACGTCGTCCCAGCAGTGGGGGCGCGCACACTGCGTTCGCCGACAAACTATCTCGCAAAACTGTCACGGGCTATGCTTGAGACGATCGAAGCGGATAGTCCCACATCCTTGGCTTTGAAGTTGCGAGAACTCGTGAGCGCCTTGGAGGATCAGCGCCAATACGACTTGGTGCTCCTTGACGCTCGTGCAGGTCTCGCCGAGATCGCCGCCGGCCCAATGCTCGCACTGGGTGCCGAAGTACTCATCTTTGGTACTGCACAGCGGCAGACACTTCAAGATCTGAGTTTTCTATTCGCCCACCTTGCGAGCCTGGTTCCCGAGGCGGGTCCGTCCCCTTGGAACAGACTCAAGATGGTCCATGCCAAGGCCGCTCAAGCCGCCGAGATCGATCGTTTCCGCGGGGAGCTGTGGGAAATCTTTTCCGAGTACCTCTATGTCGAGACAATCGGACTCGAGGAGTTCAATTTCGATGTGGCTTCTCCCGAGGCGCCACACTTTCCGATATTGATTCCGTTGGATCTCGCTTTTGTAGACTGAGACCCGGTACGCAGCCCGGAAAGGCTTGCGGATACATATTACAATCGCACTTATGGCGATCTGATCTCGTATCTTGATGATCTCTTGACGGTGGACGAAGATGGCGAAGAGTAGTGACGTCGACTTCGAAACTCTCCGCGCGGGCCTGAAGGCTCTGCCGCGGACCGCAAGTCACACGCCAGGGACGCCGATCGAACTGGATGACATCATGGTCGTGCCGAGTCATCGTGCGGCGCTCGATCCAGACCGGGCGCTTGTGGTCGGAAATCGAGGCGTGGGGAAGAGCTTCTGGTCTGACGTACTCGCCAACCAGGTGACTCGTGAACATGTCGCTAAGACGTTTCGAGAACTCGCTGCAGTTGAGGTGCTTATTGGTTTCAACGCATCAGCTCGCCCGGCGGACGTGGCCCCCACGGAAGATGCGGTAACCCAGGCTTTCACGCAGGTTGGCGAAGCGGACCTGCTGTGGCGGGCAGTTCTGGTGCGTGCGGCACGTACTGAGAGTTCGTGAAAATTTCGGGTGAGCCGAGGCTCATCTGCCCGCCGACCGCGCGTCGCCGCTCGCCCCCGGGGCCAGTGCGGCTGGCCCGTCGCCCCGGCTTCAGTTCGCCAGGGCCTCCCAGCGGGCCAGGTTGTAGGCCAGGACGCTCAGGAGGGCCTGGCATCTCGCCTTCCGGAGGCCGCGAACCTGGAAGCGGTCGAGGCTGCGCCACCGTCGGAGATCGGCGTTCG
>DASZXE010000078.1:0-3019 GCA_035546475.1 Kofleriaceae bacterium | reverse complement strand
TAGACGGCGCCGGCGAGTCCACCACCCACCGCGACGGCGAGGGCGACCTTCGAGAACAACGACAGCTTCAACATCCTGGCTCCTGACGGTTGAGAGGTGGCGACATGGGGCCAGGCCGTGGACGCAGGTGCAGGTGCAGGTGCGGGCGGCACCGTCGAGGACGCTGCCGCTGCCGACGACGACGACGACGTTGCAGACGACGCCGCCGCTGCCGACGACGCCGCCGTTGCCGACGAGACGGACGCCGCCGCCGACGACGCCGCCGCCGACGACGCCGCCGTTGCCGCCGAGACGGACGACGCTGCCGCCGCCGATCCGGCCGACGCCGCAGCAGACGCCCCCGCGACGGATCCCGCGACCGCCGCGCCGCCCGCGCGCGGCGCGAACGGCGGTAGCGCCGCCATCACCGACGACACCAGACCGCCGCGCGGACGGCTACGCTCGAGGGTCGCCTCGATCGCGCCGGTGACCTCGCCGGCGAGCTGGCGCCGTCCGCGCGTGAGCCGCTGGAGCGCCGCCTCCTCGCTGATGCCCAGCGCCGCGGCGACCTCGCCGATCGACCGCTGCTGCTGGTAGTAGAGGACGAGCACCTCGCGGTACGCGGCCGGGATGCGGCCGAGCGCATCCCAGACGACGCGCTCGGTCTCGGCGCGGCTCACCGCCTCGAATGGCGTCGACGTCGACGGCGGCCACATCGGGCTCGCCGTCTGCTCGACGGTGCCCTGCTCGTGAGGCGCCTCGCGCACGCCGCGCGCACGCGCCTTGCGCGCGAGGTTGCGGGCGATCCCGCAGAGCCACGAGCGCAGCCGCGAGGTCTCGCGGAGCTGGTCGAGCTGCGCCCACGCCGCGAGGAACGTGTCCTGCGCGACGTCCTCCGACAGCGCCTGGTTGCGCGTGGTCGAGTACGACACCGCGCAGACCAGCGCGAGGTACCGCTCGACGAGGTGGCCGAACGCCTCGCGCTCGCCGCGGCGGCTCGCCGCGATCAGCTCGGCATCGGTCACGGCCTGTCCCATGTCGGCAACAGGTGCCACGAGCCGGTCCGGACCTGACAGCCTTTCCACGCGATCTCGTAACCTCGCGCGCGCTCGCGGGATTCCGCCTCCGCGCGCCCCGCCTCCCGTCCCCGCGACGACTCGCGCGGCTCAGCCCGCGTAGCGACGGAACAGGTAGCCGCGCTCGTGGCCGACGTCGGTCGTCGCCAGCAGCTCGAAGCCGTGCGGCCGGAACAGCCGCGGCGCCTGGTCGAGCGTCCACGGCACCTCGTCCGTGTAGATCCACTTGCCGACCGCGCGCAAGGTCGCGCGGAACGACCGGTACCGCCAGGTGTCGACGGGCACCAGCACCGCGAGCAGACCGCCCGGCGCGACCGCCCGCGCGTGCGCGTCGACGACCCGCGCCTGTGCCGCGCCGTGGAAGTGCTCGACCACGCCGCCCGAGTGGACGAGGTCGAAGCCACCGGCGCCGTCGAAGTCGAGCAGGTCGCCCTCGCGGTGCGCGACCCGCCCGCCGAGCCCGCGCCGCTCCCACAGCCGCCGCGACAGCGCGAGCGCCGCCCGGTTTCGCTCGACGAGCGTCGCGGTGCCGCCGAACCGCTCGACCAGCCGCAAGGAGGCGTGGCCGGTGCCGGCGCCCAGCTCGAGCACGCGCGGTTCGTCCGGAACCCGGACACCTTCGAGCAGCCGCAGGTACGCCGAGAAGACCTGGCGGATGCGGATCGTCTCGACCAGGTTGTGGCGGCGCGCGATCGTCGCGAAGTGATCGTCCCAGTTGGTGGCGGTGATCATGCGCGCCCCGAAGGAGCAAGCCGCCGGCCACCCGCGCCCCGCACACGCTGCCCCGCGATCACGCCCACTTGCCGCCTCGCGCGGTGGACCGCCACCGTCAGCCTGTCAGAGGTCCGACGACCATACCCGCCCGGCCGTCGCATCTACGCGCAATCCCTCGCCTGCTCCCGCGGCACGTCGGTTGCGAAAGCGCCGGGAGCAAATGTCCATCCGCGCGCTCCTCCTCTACAGCCCGGCCGGCAGCGGCCACAAGGTCGCCGCCCGGGCCGTCGCCGAGTCGCTCCGCCACCTCGCCCCCGACGCCGACGTCGAGGTCCGCGATGTCCTCGACTTCGCCCCTCGCTGGTTCCGCTACGACCGGATCTGGTCCGCCATCCAGCGCCACGCCGCGCCGGTGTGGGACTGGTGCTTCGACGCGACCGACGCGCCGGAGGCGGCGGCGCTCGACCACGTGCGCCTGCCGCTCCACCGCGCGCTGCTCGCCGAGCTCGATCGCTACCTGATCGCGCGCGCGCCGACCCACGTCATCGCGACGCACTACCTGCCCGCGGTCGCCGTCGGCCGCCAGCGCCGGCGCGGCCTCGCCGCCCGCGCGCTGACCGTCGTCACCGATCACCGCGTGCACCAGGCGTGGGTCACGCCGGGCATGGACGGCTACTGCGTGGCCGACGCCGCCTCCGCGCGCGCGCTGGCGCGGCGCGCCCCCGGCGCATCGATCGACGTCACCGGCATCCCGATCGCGCGCTCGGCAGGGCGGCCGGTGGTGGCGGTGCCGCGCGACACCGCGGTGCCGCGCGTGCTGGCGCTGCTGGGCGGCGTGCCGGCGGCCAGCGCGATCGCCGCGCTCGCCTCGCTGGCGCCGCTCGCCCGCGCGGGCCGCGTCGACCTGCGCGTGCTGTGCGGCGACGAGCCGTCGGTGCGCGCGGCCGCCGCGACCTTGCTCGCCGGCACCACCGCCGACGTCCGCGACCGGCGCCCCGACCTCGACGCCGCCCTCGACGGCGCCGACGTCGTCGTCACCAAGGCCGGCGGCCTGATCGTCAGCGAGTGCCTCGCCCGCGGCCGCGCGATGGTGCTGCCGTTCGCGGCGCCCGGCCAGGAGCGCGGCAACCTCGACCACGCGCTGGCCGCCGGCGCGGCGGTGCGGCCGTGCGAGCTCGCCGATCTCGGCGCGATCGTCGACGACGTCGCCGGCGAGCCGGGCCGCCTGCGCCGCATGAGCGCGCTCGCCC
>DASZXE010000077.1:0-11782 GCA_035546475.1 Kofleriaceae bacterium | reverse complement strand
GCCGGTCAGTTCGCGCCGGGGCAGACCGAGGGCGAGCACCTGCTCGCGCACGAGCTGGCGCACACGGTCCAGCAGGACGGCGCGACCGGTGCCGGCGACGCATCCGACGGCGGCGCGCTCGAGCACGAGGCGTCGCGGGCGGCCGACGCCGCGGTGGGCGGAGGGCGGGCCGCGATCGGCCCGGCCGCGCGGGCGCCCGGCCTGCAGCGCGACCAGAAGCCCGGCGCCGGCGCGAACGTCGATCGCGTGGAGGCGCGCGCCGCGCTGCGCGCCTACCTCGTCGAGCAGCGCGAGAAGCAGGGCGGCAAGAAGCTGATCGTCACGCCTGCGGTGGTGCTCGGCCTCGGCACGTTCTTCAACGCCGATCCGTCGGCGCGCGCGACGGCGATGATGTACGTCCACTCGCAGCTCGATCAGCAGGTCGAGCTCGACAGCTTCGCCGCGAAGGTCGCCGACTTCCTGCCGGCGGCGGTGCCGGCGGCCGACACCAGGCCGAAGCCGATCGGGCCGAAGCTCGACACCTCGTCGCCGCCCGGGCTGATCTCGAAGGTCGCCGGCGCGTTCGACAGGTCGAAGGCGGCCGATCCGCGCCCCGAGGAGCAGGTCGCCCAGTGGAAGTGGGACTTCGAGGTCGGCGAGACGACCAAGTCGGGCGGCGCGAAGGGGCCGATCAAGGGCATCCCCGGGCTGATCACGTTCCCGGCGCTCGACCCGTTCCTGATCGCGCGCGTGATCGGCGAGCTGAAGAAGGAGCCGGCGGCGGCGGCCCCGGTCGCCGGCGACCAGTCCGCCGTCGAGAAGCTGGCGACGTCGGTCGACGCGACGCTGCTGGTGCCGGCGGAGGCGAAGGCGAGCGGCGCAGGCTCCGGCTCGTGGGCGCAGGCGCCCGACGTCGTCCGCTCGATCGGCCGCGACCTCGAGCTCGCCCACCGCAAGAACAACTCGACGATCGAGCTGCGGCTGGGCCCCAGCTACCTCGGCGCGAAGGACCGGCTCGCCGTGATCGCGGAGCTGCGGAGGCTGGTCAAGCAGGTGCGCGACGCCTTGCCGACCAGGCCGACCAAGGTCGACGCGGTCATCATCTACTTCGGCGACCAGCAGGTGCAGCGGGTCGGCCTGTGGGGCGGCGACTGAATGCGCGCCCCGCCCGCCCGCGCGCCCGCGCGTGCGCCGGCGACCCGCCCGGCCGCGAGGACGTCGGCGACCTCGTTCGCGAGGGCCCCGGCGGCGACGTCGTTCGTGAGGGCCCCGGTGGCGACGTCGTTCGCGAAGGCCCCGGCCGCCGCCGTGCAGGCGAAGGCGGCCCCGACCCGCGCGACCTCCCGGCCGGTCGCCGGCCCCCGCCCCGCCGGCTTCGAGCTGACGAAGATCGCGATCGAGGCGCCGCGCGCACCGGATCCGGCGACGCTCGTCGAGGACGTCCGGCGCGCGCCGGCGGTCGCGCTGCCGCACCGCGCGGCCGCCGCCCGCCTGTTCGCGACCGGCCTCGACGGCATCGAGGCTCACACCGGCGAGCGCGCGGCCCGCGCCTGCCGCCTGCTCGGCGCCTCCGCGCTCGCGGTCCACAACGTCGTCGTCTTCGCCGACGACGCGCCGTCGTTCGACCTCGTCGTCCACGAGGTCGCCCACGTCCTCCAGCAGGACGGCCTCGGCGATCGCGCGCCCGCCCGCCTCGCCTCCGGCTCGCTGCGGACCAGCCTCCCCGACGAGCCGGCCGAGCGCGAGGCCTCGGCGCTCGCCCGCGCCGCCCGCGCCGCCCGCACCGCCCCTGCGGCCCCCGCGCCGCGCCCGCCCCTGCGCCGCGCCGCCATCGCCCTCTACCGCGCCTCCCCGCAGGAATCGACCGAGGACAAGGCCGACCCACCGAAGCAGGGCGCCCCCCAGCCCGACAAGATCATCGTGCCATCCGACCTGAAGGAGCCGACCGCGAAGCGGCTCTGGATCTTCGCGCGCTTCTCGTCGTTCCGGCCGCAGACGCTCAAGAGCGACGCGCCACGGTTCGGCACGCGGCTCGGCCCCGGCGAGTACGGCGCGCAGGCAAAGACGTCCGCCGATCCATGGGAGCCCACGGATTACGTCAAGTACTTCGCCGAGGCCGGTGGCGAGAGCGCCGGCAAGACGACCGACGCGACCGCCACGCCGGCGCCTGCCCCCAAGGATCCGGACGGTGTCGCCAAGCTGAAGGCGGCGGGGCTGGCCATCGTCAAGGCTTCGACCCTCGGCGACGACGTCGGCGGCAAGAACCTCGAGCGGCTCGCCGACAAGCTCGGCGCCGCGCTGTGGATCGTCAAGGTCCACCAGCCGGTCGACCAGGCCACCGGCGCCTACGCCTTCGTCGAGGACACCAAGCCGGGCGACCGGCTGTTCGACCTGCGCAACCCCGAGGTGCGCATCAACGCCCTGCGCAAGGCGAAGGGCGCGCTCGAGGTGTACGCCCCGACCGACAAGGGCAAGGACCTGTACGGCATCCGCAACCTCGCGGTTGCCTCCGACGACGCCAAGGGATGGAAGTTCAAGTACTCGAAGGCTTCCGAGAAGACGTTCAACAGCGGCAGCTATGCCGCGCTGTACCCCGGCGAGAAGGCCGAGGGCGATCTGCTGTGGGCCTTCGCGCAGAAGCCCGAGCTGCTCAAGGTGTTCGGCCTCGTCCGCGTCGGCAGCGAGGACGCGCGCACCTACGCGTTCGTGGTGGCGACCGACGACGAGCCGTACCAGTCGATCGTCAGCCTGGTCGCGAAGAAGGCGGGCCGCTCACCCGAGCTCATCATCAAGGACTACGAGGAGATCCGCGGCAAGATCCCGCGCGCGATCGCGGCGCTGCCGGAGCTGGACGGCCGGCCCAAGGACGACAAGAAGCCGCGTCCGGACGCCAAGGACGCCGAGAACGCCCGCCACGAGCTGATCAAGCGCATCCTCATCGCGTATCCCGACAGCGACGGCGCCGCGTTCTTCAAGGACATCATCGACGTCAAGAAGGACGCCAAGGGCAAGAAGGAGGACGACCTCTTCGGCAGCCGGTACGCCCGCATCAAGGGCAACCTGTTCGAGAAGTGGGTGTTCCGCCGCCTGCAGGGCAAGGTCACGGCGCAGGTCAGCGAGAAGCAGCCGTACTTCGTCTGGGACGCCGTCGCCGAACCGGGCAGCCAGCGCTTCAAGAAGGCCCGCCACGGTGACGGCCGGCTGATCACGACCAACGACAAGAACGTCATCCTGGAGGCCAAGGCCTACACATCCGAGTCGATCCCGACGCTCGGCAACGAGAAGAAGAGCGACGACGGCACGGTGAAGAAGGACGACGACCTCGTCCTCCAGATGCGCGACTACGCGCGGATCCTCGGGCTCGGCGGTGAGAAGCCGATCGGATGGGAGCTCAAGAACGTCCCCCCGCCCGACGACGATTCCGACGCGGAGGTCGCGGGTCCCGACGGCAAGGGCGATCCCAGGTCGCCGGACCCGATCACCTTCGAGTACATCCTCTACGCGTTCCCGGATCTCAAGGTCGCGGAGAACTGGCAGCCGGCGCTCTTCAAGATCCTGACGCCGCGCTACGCGACCGATCCGGTCGTCGAGAAGGACGACAAGGCAGCGAAGGATGTCCGGCTCCTGATCGGCTTCAACCCGAGCCTGACGCTCACGGTGCCGAAGGGCACCGGCCTCGAGCACAAGATGACCGCGTTCCCGGGCTTCAAGCAGCCGGGCGTCGCGCTCAAGGAGGCGACCATCAAGCTGGCGCTGCCGGGCAAGCCGCTGCTGGCCGAGGGCTCGTCGCTCGTCATGGACGTCGACATGAAGGGCCTGAAGCAGGAGGGCGTGAAGAAGCCGATCGAGCCGGTCGTCGACAACGCCGCGCCCGCCGGCAAGCCGGGGACCCCGGCGCCCAAGCTCAACGGCCGCGCCGAGAACAAGTTCAGCGGCCTCAAGTCGAAGCTCGACGACTTCCTCAAGCGCGTGCACACCGACGCCCGGCTGATCGACGGCGGCGTCGAGGCGGAGATCTCGATCACCGACGGGCCGAGCGGCATCCCCGGCCTCGAGCTGGTCGGCACCATCCTCAAGGCCCGCTACACGCTGGCGAAGGGGCTCGCGATCGAGGGCACGGTCGGCCTCCAGCGCCCGGACAAGAAGATCACCGGCAAGGTCACCGTCAAGTACGAGGCCAACGACTGGACGTTCGACGGCGAGGCCACCGTCCAGAACCTGATCGCCGGGCTCGATCCGTTCACCGTCAAGGTCCACGTCCGCGACCAGGAGAAGTGGCTCAAGGCCGACCGCGTCGCGATCTCGAGGAAGCTCGGCGGCGTCACCCTGAGCGGCGCGCTCACCGACGTGAGCTACGACCTCGACAAGCGCGCGTTCGGCGCGAAGGTCCACCTCGACGCCGCGATGCCGGCGTTCGGCAAGATCGGCGCCGACGGCCTGGTCGCCGACAACGACGTCCAGCAGGTCACCTTCTCGTACGAGTCGAAGGAGCTGAAGTACCCGGCCCAGGGCACGCCGATCATCGCCGGCACGCTGAACGGCTCGGTCACCTACGAGAAGGGCAAGTTCTCCGGCCACATCGGCGGCGACGCCAGGCTGAACGTGCCGGCGCTCGAGAAGATCGCGAAGGGCCTCGGCGACCTCGCCTTCAAGGTCGACGTCAACGTCAGCCGCGAGGGCAAGGTCTCGGGCAGCATCGCCACCGCCGGCGACAAGCCGATCGAGATCGGCAAGTACTTCCGCATCCCGTCGCTCCGCCTCGACCTCCACGAGGACGGCACCATCTCGTCGAAGTTCTCGCTCGAGGTGGTCAACATCAAGTACGTCAAGGAGGCGCGGGTCGACTGCGAGATCTCGCCGGCCGGGTTCAAGGTGCTGGCGGCGAGCGCGAAGGCGAAGATCGGCGACGAGACCAAGGACCGCGTCGCCGCCGAGCTCGGCCTCTCCTACAACAGCGCGAGCGCCGCCTTCATCGTCTCCGGCACGCTGTGGGTCCGGATCAAGGAGGGCATGGTCGCGAAGGGCGAGTTCACCTGGGACTCGGCCCGGAACCAGATCAACGCGAAGCTCGGCATCGACAAGATCACGCTGCTCGCGTTCACCGGCGAGAAGACGTTCCTCAAGCTGAAGAAGCAGATCCCGCTGGTCTCGATCTACGGCCTCGGCATCTACCTCGATGTCCGGTTCGAGCTCGGCTTCAAGTACGGCTTCAACCTCGCGATCACGCCGACCGTCGAGCTGCAGGGGCTGAGCCTCGACGACTTCAGCTTCCAGCTCGCGGTGGCGACGGTGAAGCTCGAGGGCCTGCTCGAGGCGACGCTCGTCGGCACGCCCGGCGTCGGCCTCGGCCTGTTCGTGCTGAGCCCGACGCTGCTGCGCGGCGGCGGCGGCATCAAGGTGCCGATCGCGGCGCGCGCGGCGGCCAGGCCGCAGGGCACCGTGCAGGTCCGCTACAAGCCCGACGGCACGCTCGAGGGCGGCGGGCGCGTCGGCGTCACGCTCACGTTCGGCATCAAGGGCCAGATCAAGCCGTACGCCGAGCTGTCGGTGCTGAACGGCGCCTACGAGCCGACCTGGGAGGGCGACTCGCTCTACGACTTCACGATCCTCGAGGAGCGCGAGCTGTTCACCTACTTCGTCGACTTCGGCGCGCCGCTCGCGAAGGAGACCAACCCGAGCCTGCCGGGCGGCGACAGCGCGAAGCCGCCGCCGCCGCGCGCCTCCGACGAGAAGCAGCGCTTCGGCAGCAAGCCGGAGGGCGACAAGGGCGCGGAGCCGGCGAAGGGCCAGCGCAACACCGATCCGCCGAAGTCGGCGCCGACCGAGGAGGCGAAGAAGGAGGGCGGCTTCGACTTCAAGGGCATGGTCGACAAGCTGCTCGCCCAGCCGAAGTTCGCGCCGATCAAGAAGGTGCTGCAGGCCGCCAGCGACACCTGGGACGCGATCACCGGCTTCTTCGGCAAGGTCGTCGACTTCTTCAAGAAGTGGTTCGACGTGGTGAAGGAGGGCGTCGACGCGTTCGTCGAGGCGATCCGCACGATCGCGAAGGAGGGGGTGCTCGCCTACTTCAAGAAGCTGCTGCAGCGGAAGCTCGGGCCGCTCTACGACATCATCGCGCCGCTGTTCGACGCGCTCGAGAAGGTGGCCGGCAAGTTCGACGCGAAGCTCGAGCAGCTCCTCGCGTCGCCGATCCCGACGACGCCGGGCGCGTTCCTGGCGTGGACGATCGACACGCTCGCCGACGTCCTGTCGATCGCCGTCGGCGGCATCGGCGACCTGGCGGCGGCGGTGGTCAAGGTGTTCGACAACGCGGCGGCGGCGGCCGGCCGCTTCGTCGACTACCTGGTCAAGCAGGGGAAGATCGGCGTGCGGCGCCACGTCTACTACATCCCCGGCCTCCCCAACCCGCTCGGCGGCTACATCAAGGACCCGATCTACTTCTACGCGCCGACCGAGTACAAGGCGGACCTCTGGGGCTTCCGCAAGGCGGAGAAGATCGAGGGCGACCTGATCGGCCTCAAGGACCTGCTCGATCCGCTGCGGGCGGTCGAGAAGGCGATCGCGTTCGGCCTGTGGAAGGCGCTGCAGGGCATCCCGCAGGTGCAGACGACCGCCGACACCGCCGACGACGATCGGATCGGCGAGGGCCGCAAGAACTACTGGGCGTGACCGCGGCGCTCGCTCACAGCAGCGCGCGCCAGCCGGCCCAGCACGCCTCGTCGGCGGCGAGCTCGCCGGCGAGGAAGGCGCGGCCGCGCTCGGCCATCGCGCGGTGGCGCGCCGGATCGTGGGCGAGGACGCTCGCCCACCAGCTCAGCTCGTCGCTCGTGCGCGCGCGCAGGCCGGTGCCCTCGTGGTCGACCACCTCGGCGAACGCGAAGTCGTCCTCGACGATCGGCACGACGCCGTGCGCGTACGCCTCGACGACGACGCGGCAGTAGCTCTCGCGCGAGCCGCCGGTCTTGTGGACCATGGTGTCGATCGTCCGGTAGAAGTCGGTCGCCGGCAGGCCGCCGGGGCCCCAGGTCTGCCAGTCGAGGCCGGGCGGCGCGGGCCCGGTGCGCGCGGCGGCGTTCGGCCCGTAGCCGAGGATGTAGACCTTCTTGGCGAGGTGCGGCGGCACCAGCACGCGGTCGAAGATGCGCCAGGTGTCGGGCGCGAACTTGCCGGCGTCGTCGCGCGAGATGCGGCCGAGCCGGTAGCTGCCGTCCCACGCGCGGTAGCGCCAGGGCACGCTGTCGACGTCGAAGAACGGACGGTAGGCGAAGGTGTCGACGCGCGGGCGGATCGCGGCGAGCTGCGGCTCGAGGACGCGGCGCTGGTACGCGCTGACGAAGCCGAAGACGTCGATCCAGCCCCGGCGGTGCGCCTCCCGCTCGCCGTCGAAGAGCCAGGTCATGCAGTTGAACCAGACGACCTGCGCGGGGCGGCCGGCGGCCATGATGCGCGGCAGGTGGGCGAGGAACTCGCCGTTGCAGTAGCTGACGACGAGCTGGCCGCGGAAGATGTCGTCGCGGTAGGCGTGGAGCTGGCAGCCGCGCGCGCGCTGGCGCTCGGCGACGGCGGGGTCGGCGCCGAACATCGGCACCAGGTGGACGTCGACGTCGTGGCGGCGCCAGAGGGCGATCTGGTGATCGAGCTCGGTGTCGGCGCCGCCGTAGGCAGACGGGAAGCCGGCGACCCAGATGGCGCGGCGCGCCGGGCTCGCGGCGGCGGTGGGCGCGGGCGACGGCGCGGGCGTGAGGGCCGGTGCCGGCGCCGGCCTGGAGACCGGCACCGTCGCCGTCGGCGGCCGCAGCTCCCACAGCCCGAGGCTCTTGTCGGCGAAGCGCGGGTCCTCGACGTTGACCTCCGCGACCAGCCGCGCCGGCGCGCCGAGGCCGAACGGCGGCAGCGCGAGGTTGACCGGCCGCCAGTCGCCGCGCGCGGCGATGTCGCGGTTGTCGCGCCAGCGCGGGAACGTCGTCGCCAGCAGCCAGCGCGCGCCGCTCGCCCGGAAGTTCGCGATCGCCGCCGCCGCGTCGGCGAACGGCAGGTGGCCGAGGCAGTCGCGGCACAGGATCAGGTCGGCGGCCGGCAGCGGATCGCGCGTCAGGTCGAGCCGCTCGAAGCGCCGGTCGGCGCGCCCGTGCCGGCGGCGCAGGTCGTCGATCAGCTCGCCGACGACATCGCAGCCGACGTAGCGCGCCGGCAGCTCGCACGTCGACAGCCAGCCGAAGTCGCCGCACGGCGCGTCGAGCAGCGTGCCGACCTCCAGCTCGCGCAGCAGCGCCGGCACCCGCTCGCGGATGATCGCGGTCGGCCACGCCGTCGAGCCCGGCCCCGACACCGACGCCGCGCCCCACACGTTCTCGACGTAGAAGCGCCGGAACACCGCCTCCATCTCCGACATCGGCTCGACGGTAACACGCGGTCAGGCGAGCGCGATCGCGGCCAGCCAGACGCCGGCGCCGGCGGCGATCGTGATCGCGGCGCGGACGAAGCGGGCGGGCGCGAGGCTGCCGTCGGCGCGCAGGCCGCGGCGGACGAGCTCGACGCCGCCGGCGAGCCAGGTCGCGAGGCCGAGCGCCGCGAGCAGGAGCATCCACCGCGACGTCCGCGGCGCGCCCGCCATCACCGCCGCGTGCCACGCCTCGCGATCGGCCGGCGTGCCGACCTTCGGCCCCGGCGCCGCCGCGAGCAGGGTCGCGAGGTGGGCATCGGCCTCTCGCAGCGCGCCGCGGAACGGCGAGGTCAGCCCCTCGATCGAGTGGATCGACGTGTGGATCGCCTGCCACGCCGCGAGCGCGGTCGCCGGATCGCCGGCGGCCTCGGCCTCCTGCGCCACGCCCGCGAGCCGGTGGAGCGCCGCGGCGGTCGAGCCGACCACCGGCACGTACCAGCGGGCCGCCGTCCGCCACGACGAGATCGCCGCCGCGCGATCGCCGCGCGCCGCCGCCGCGTCGCCGTCGCGCAGCGCCTCGCCGCCGAGCCACACCGCGCGCGTCGCCGCCACCGCCAGCACCAGCGCGACCGCCGCCACCACCGCCAGCCCGATGCGCGCCGACCGCCGGGTGCTCACACGAAGTCCCGCCGCCGGAAGATGACGCACGCGAGCACGAGCAGCGCCGCCGACCACAGCAGCCCGTGCGCCGCCGCGCTGCCGACGTAGTCCCAGCCGACGAAGTCGCCGTGCACGCTGACCGACCTGCCGTCGACCGTCTGGCCCGACACCGAGAACAGGTGGAGGTCGGGCACCACCGCCAGCGCCAGCCGCGCGGTCGCGCGGATCCAGCCGGTGTGCGAGGTCGCCACCGCGTTGCGCAGGTCGGGCGTGACCCGGCCGATCGCGAACAAGGACAGCGCGAACAGGCCCGACAGGTACGGGCTCGAGAACGCCGAGAAGAAGACGGCGATCGCCGCGACGGTGATCACCTCGCACCAGGCCAGCACGATCGCCTTCGTCACCGACGCGGTGATCGCGACGCTGCGCAGCGCGAGCATGCCGGCCATCGCGGCGGAGAACAGCGCGACCAGCACCGTCAGCACGAGCACCATGCCGGCGTACTTGCCGACGACGAACTCCCAGCGGGCGATCGGCTTCGAGACGATCGTGTAGATCGTCCGCTTCTGCACCTCGCCGTACAGGAGGAAGACGCCGAGGAAGATCGCGATCAGCGAGCCGGACAGCGAGATGCCGGCCAGGCCGAAGTCGCGCGCGACCCGGGCCTCCTCGCCCATCGACAGGTTGCCGACGACGGCGGCGAGGAAGTTGGCCGCGACGACGACGATCAGGATCACGTAGAGCACGCGGATGCGCGCCGCCTCGCGGAAGGTGTTGAGCGCGATCGCCCACATCCGGCCGATCACGACGCGCCCTCCACCGGCTGGGCGCCGATCGCGCGCGCCGCCTCGACGCGCCGGACGAACAGGTCCTCGAGCGTCTGGTAGCGCGGCGTGACCTGGACGACCCGCGCCTGCTGCGCGCGGGCGAGCGCGAGGAAGTCGTCGACGTCGGCGCCGGCCGCCAGGCTGACGATCAGCTCGCCGGCGACCTCGCGCACCCGCTCGGCGGCGCCGTCGATCGCGGCGCGCGCGCCGGCCGGGGCCCCGTCGGCGACCCGCAGCGTGACCTCGGTGCCGAGCAGCGTGTGGCTGACCAGCTCGCGCGGATGGCCGACGTCCTCGATCTTGCCGCCGACGACGATCGCGACCCGGTCGCTCATCGTCTCGACGTCCGACAGGATGTGCGACGAGAAGAAGACGGTCTTGCCGTGGTCGCGCAGCTCGAGGATGAGATCGCGGATCTCCTTGCGGCCGACCGGATCGAGGCCGCTCATCGGCTCGTCGAGGACGACCAGGTCCGGGTCGTTGACGAGCGCGAGCGCGAGGCCGGCCCGCTGCATCATGCCCTTCGAGAACTTCTTCAGGTTCTGGCTGCGGGCGTGGCCGAGGCCGACCCGCTCGATCAGCTCGTCGGCGCGGCGGCGGCGGTCGGCGGCGGTCATGCCGAACAGCCGGCCGCCGAGGTCGAGCAGCTCGCCGACGGTGAGGTAGTCGTAGAAGTACGGCTGCTCGGGCAGGAAGCCGAGCCGCTGGCGCGCGGCGCGGGTCGGCACCGGCTGGCCGAGGATCCGCGCCGAGCCGCCGGTGATCGAGCACAGCCCCATGAGGCAGCGGATCGTGGTCGTCTTGCCCGCGCCGTTCGGCCCGAGGAACCCGAAGATCTCGCCGCGCTGCACCTCGAAGCTGACCCCGCGCAGCGCCTCGACCCGCTTGCGCCGGAACGGCGTCCGGTACGTCTTGGCCAGCTCGCTGGCGACGATGACGGCGTCACTCATGCGTTCGGCTCCGCATCATACGCGCAGGTCGGGTCAGGGGTAGCGGCCCTGGATGCCGGCGCCGAGCTCGAGGCCGCCCTCGAGCCAGCGGCGGAAGGCGAGCTCCTCGCCGAAGTAGGCGTAGACGCCGTAGCTGTCGTGGAAGTCGACCTGGAGGCCGTTCGCGTTGCGCAGGCGGACGTCGGCGCCGAGGTCGCCGCCGCCGCCGTCGGTGTAGCCGGTCGTGTCGATCGCGAGCTGCGCCGTCGAGAAGTAGTTCACCGCGCCGTGCGACAGCCAGAACTTCACGCCCGGCGCGTAGGCGCGCAGGCGCGGGCCGTCCGCGGTCGGGCTCGAGCCGAAGTCGCGCTCGAGGCCGAACCGCAGGTCCAGCAGGACCTCCACGCCGCGGGTGAAGCCGTACGACAGCGAGACGTCGAGCGACACCGGCACGTGGCCGACGCAGTACGACGAGTTGCCGCTGCCGTTGCTCTCCGCCGCGCGCTCGCCGCAGTAGCGGCTGTTGTCCCAGGTCTTGATGAAGCGGTAGCCGGTGACCAGCGACAGACCGAGGCCGAACTGGCCCTTGTGGTCCTGCCGCTCGGGCGCCGCCATCGGCGCGTCGCCGCCCCCGCCGTCGCCATCGTCGGCCCGGGCCGGCCCGGCCCCCGCCACCAGCCCCACCAGCACGGCCGGCACGATCGACGGGGCGACGAAGCGAACGCGCATCGCCGCGACGCTATCACGGCACGATCGCCGCGTGCTGGCCCCGCGCGGGTGGGAGCGCTACGATGCGCGCGTGCGCAGCGTCACCCGTCGGGGCGTGCTCGCCGGCGGCGTCGCCGCGGCGCTCGGCGCCCTCGTCGCCAGGCCGCGGCGCGCGGACGCGATCGGCCCCGGCTCGAAGCTGCGCATCGGCCAGCTCCAGTTCGGCAGCGCGCCGCCGCCCCGCCCGCACGCGCTCCACCGCCTCGCGTGGGAGCTCGACAAGCGGACGTCGATCG
>DASZXE010000076.1:0-2242 GCA_035546475.1 Kofleriaceae bacterium | reverse complement strand
GGCTGGCGGCTGGCGGCTGGCGGCTGGCGGCTGGCGGCTGATGGGCTGACGGCTGACGGCTGACGGCTGACGGCTGACGGCTGGACGGCTGGACGGCTGACGGCGGCGGGCGGCCGGTGGGCGGGATGCTCCTCGGGGCGGGAGGCCGTTCTCCCGTGGCGTTTCGCCACGATCGGGGTGGCTACCCGGGTAGCGGAGTCCCCAAGCGCTGCGCGTCACCCGCGCTGCGAAAGGCAAGGTTCCGCACGGTTGAAGCGGCATGTGATCCTGGCTCACGCCCTGCAGGTGTGTTCAGCATGCCCGCCGCTGTTGGACGCGCCGTTCGCTGGGCTGCCTGCCTCGTCGTCATCCTCAACATGGTCGACGCCGTGTGGACGCTGGCGTTCGTGCGAGCCGGCGCCGCGGACGAGGGCAACCCGCTGATGGACCAGGCGCTCGCCTACGGCCCGATCTTGTTCATGGTGGCGAAGCTGACGCTGGTCTCGCTGTCCGTGCTGCTCCTGTGGCGGCTGCGGCACCGCAGGTCCGCCACGGTGGGGCTGTTCAGCGCGGCGATGACCTACCTGCTCATCTGCGGCTACCACGTGAGCCACGCGAGCGCGCTGCTCGTGGCGCATCGCTGAGCGTCGGGCGCAGCCGGTGCGTGGAGGGGCCGCGCGCCGGCGCGCGATGCGCTGACGGGCGCGGCGTCGACGGCGACGCCAACCCTGGCGCTGTCCGATCCCGGCTGTCCGGCGCGCGGTGCGGTCGACCTTGGAAAGAATGTCCAGCTCGCCCGGTCGTCGGTCCCTGCGCTCGTCGCTCCTCGCTCTCGTGCTCTCGGCCGGCTGCGCCAACAGCTACAGCATGGTCGGCTACGACGTCGGCAGCCGCACGCACGGCGTGCTGGTCGACAAGGTGGGCGGCGGCCACGACGGCCAGACCGGCTCGTTCGCGGCGGGGTTCGCGGCGGGGCCGATCTCGCTCGAGGCGGTCGTGCACGGCCACGACCTCGAGACGACCGCCGACCGCTGGCTGTCGGCGTCGGGCGGCCTCGAGCTGAAGGTGCGCGTGCTGACGCTCGGCCCGACCCAGACGTTCATCCACGGCGGCGCGATGCGGGCGATCCTCCTCGATCGCGACGACATGAACCTCGACTGGGGCATCGGCTACGCCTACGGCGGCACGTTCGCGGTCGGCAAGTGGGGCGTGCGCGCTTACGTCGACGCGCACGTCGAGGAGCTGACCTACGCGGGCAGCGAGGTGAACGGCCAGGGGACGATCGCGACCACCACCGCCGGCATCATGCTCGGCAAGTAGTCGCGGGCCGCGCGGATTGACGCGTCGTCGTCGGCGTGGCTTGATCGCCGCGATGATGCGCGCCGACCCCGCCTCGCGCCGTGGAGCTCGCTCCTTCCTGTTCGCCGCCGTCGTGCTCGCGCTCGCCGGCCGCGCGGCGGTGGCCGACGCCGCGCCGCGGGTGACCGTGGTCGGCGACGATCCGCAGACGGTGAAGGCGCTGGCCGACGCGCTGCGCACGCACAAGGACGTCGAGGTCGTCGACGTGACGTCGGCGCCGGTGGTCGGCGACAAGGCGGCCGCGGCGCTCGCGGCGGCCAACGGGCTGAACGCGGTCGTCGCGGTGCGGGTGAGCGTCGACGGCGCGACCTGGACGGCGACGGTGGTGGCGTACGACGGGCGGGGCGGGACGGAGATCGGGCGGTACGACGCGAAGTCGCCGGTGGTGAAGCTGTCGGCGTCGGCGGCGGCGCCGGTGTGGAAGAAGCTCGGCGCGGCGATCCAGGCGGCGCAGGCGCCCGAGCCGGGGGCGGCGGTGGCGGCGACGGGGACGACGACGGGCACGGGCGCGGCGACGGGCACGGAGCCGGGCACGGCGGTGGTGACGGAGCCGACGACGACCGGGACCGGCGCGGGGACGGCGACCGAGCCGACGACGGGCACGGGCACGGGCACGGGAGCAGCGACGGGCACGGGCACGGGCACGGAGGCGGGCACGGGCACGGGGACCGGTACGGGGGCGGAGACCGGCAGCGGCGCGGGGACGACGACCGGCACCGCGGCGGTCACGACCGGCGCCGGCATGGTGACCGAGACCGGCACGGGCGGCGGTGGCGGGCCGACGGTCGTCGCGCCGGTCAAGCCGCACACCGCGGGCCGCGGCGCGATCCGCATCGGCGCCGCGCTGCAGCCGTTCTACCGGCGCCTCCGCTACACCGACGACATTCGCAACGCGACCCGCCCC
>DASZXE010000075.1:0-2775 GCA_035546475.1 Kofleriaceae bacterium | reverse complement strand
CTCGAGCAGCGCGCGGGCGTCGGGCGGCAGGCGCGCGATGCGGCGGCGCAGGAGCTCGCCGAGGCTGGCGGCGCGGCCGTCGTCGCCGGCGCCGCGCGCGAGCTCGGCGAGGAAGAGGGTGTTGCCGCCGGCGTCGCGCAGGAGCGCCTCGGCGCGATCCTCGAGGCGGGTGCCGGCGGGCGCCAGCTCGCGCACCAGCTCGCGCGCCTCGTCGGCGGCGAGCGGCGCGACGTCGAGGCGGCGGACGTCGCTGGCGTCGCCGGCGGCCACGCGGCGCTGCACCGTCGCGACGACCGGGCTGTCCTCGTCCTCGCTGCGGTAGACGAGCAGCACGAGCGCGCGCGGGCGATCGGCGCGGGTGACGAGATCGGCGAGGAAGACCGCGCTGTCGGCGTCGCCCCACTGCAGATCGTCGACGGACAGGACCACCTGGCGGCGCAGCGCGACGGCGGCGAGCAGCTCGCGCAGCGCGGCGAACCCGCGGCGGCGCAGCTCCTGGGCGTCGACCATCTGGAAGCGGCGGATCTCCGGCTCGGCGATCTGCGGCACCCGCCGCAGCACGGGGAACAGGCGGGCGAGCGCGACGACGTCGGCGGGCAGCACCTCGGCGAGCTGCTCGGCCTCGAGCTTGAGCAGGAAGCCGGTCAGCGCGTCGACCAGCGCGTCGAGCGTCTTGAACGGCATGCTCTCGCGCTGGTAGCAGCGGCCGGCGAGGACGACCGCGCGGCCGCGCAGCCCGGCGAGGAAGCGGCCGACGAGCGCGCTCTTGCCCATGCCGGAGCTGCCGCGGACGAACATGGCGACGCCGGCCTGGCGCGAGGCGACCAGCGCCTGCTCGAGGGTGGCGAGCTGCACCTCGCGGCCGACGAAGCGCGCGGAGCCGGCGGAGCGCTCGACGACGGCGGTGGCGGTCGATGGCGTGCGGCCGAGCGCGGCGAGGATGGCGACGCCGTCGGGGCGCGCTGCGGGATCGGGCGCGAGCAGCGACAGGCACAGCTCGTCGAGGTGCGGGGGGGTGGCGGACGCGAGCACGCTCGGCCGCGGCGGCAGCTCGTGCTGCTTGCGGCGCATCACCTCGTCGGCCTTGCCCTCGAACGGGCGGCGGCCGGTGAGCGCCTCGTACAGCATGGCGCCGACCGCGTACCAGTCGCTGGCGGCGGTCAGCGGCGCGTCGGCGGCCTGCTCCGGCGACATGTACGCAGGCGTGCCGACCGCCGAGTGCTCGTGCGTCTGCTCGATGCCGACCCGATCGACGTCGGCGACGAGGCCGAAGTCGAGCAGCACGACGCGGCCGCTCGCCTCGCAGAGGACGTTCGACGGCTTGAGGTCGCGGTGGAGCTTGCTGGCGGCGTGCAGCGCGTGGAGGCCGTCGCAGAGCTGGCCGAGCGCGTCCTCGAGGCGGCCGAGGTCGACCGGCGCCTCCATCACCTCGGCCCGCGTGCGCGGCAGGCGGCCGCCCGGGCGGGTGGCCTCGTCGTCGTCGTCGGGCGCCGGCTCGCGGTCGCGGCTCGGCCGCACGCGATCGATGAACGACACCCCCTCGACGAGCTCCATCGTGAAGAACCACTCGTCGCCGGTCGTGTGCAGCTCGTGCAGGGTGCACAGGTTCGGGTGGACGAGATCGCACAGGGCGCGGAACTCGCGCTTGAAGCGGTAGAGGTCGCGGCCGCTGGTGCTCTTCAGCGTCTTCAGCGCGACGTCGCGGCCGATCAGGCGATCGTGCGCGCGGTAGACGACGCCCATGCCGCCGGCGCCGAGCTTGCCGAGGACGACGAAGCGGTCGCCATCGGCCTCGGTGCCGTCCCTCGCGCCGCCCGCGTCCGCGTCGCGTGCCGCCACGCGGGCAGTCTACCGCGGCACGGCGGCGCGGCGCGCGGCGGATCGCCGCCGGCGCGCGGCGCGGGGTGCGCCGCCCGCGGTACGCTGCCCGGGTGAACCTCGCAGAGCTGCACGCCGCCGGCGACGCGATCGGCGGCTACCGGGTGCGCGCGGTGATCGGCCACGGCGGGATGGGCGCGGTCTACGAGGTCGAGGCCGCCGACGGCGCGCGCCGGGCGATGAAGGTCGCGCTGTCCGAGGTCGGCGACGGCGAGGCCGCGCGCCGGCTCGCGCGTGAGGGCAACGCGCTCGCCCTGCTCGAGCACCCGAACATCGTCGCGTCGCTCGATCGGCTGGTGCACGGCGGTCGGCTCTACCTCGTCATGGAGCTCGTCGACGGGGTGTCGCTGCGGCGGCTGGTCGACGGCGGCGCGCTGGCGCCGCGGCGCGCGCTGGTGCTGACCCGCCAGATCCTCGACGCCGTCGAGCACGCGCATGGCCGCGGCGTGGTCCACCGCGACCTCAAGCCGGAGAACGCGATCGTGACCGCGGCCGGCGCGCCGCACGATCCGTACGAGCGGGTGAAGCTGCTCGACTTCGGGCTGGTCAAGCTGCTCGACGCGGCGGAGGCCATGATCGGCGGCTGCCGGCTCAGCCGCACCGGCACCGCCTACGGCACGCCGGCGTACATGGCGCCGGAGGTCGCGCTCGCGCGCAAGGTCGACGGCCGCGCCGACCTGTACGCGGTCGGCGTGATGCTGTTCGAGCTGCTGACCGGGCGGCTGCCGTTCGGCGGGGACAGCCCGCTGGCGCTCCTGCGGGCGCACGTGTCGGAGCCGCCGCCGAGGCTGGCGGCGGCGAGCGGCGGCGCGGCGTGGTGCACGCCGGCGCTGGAGGCCCTGGTCGGCGGGGCGCTGGCGAAGGCGCCGGACGACCGGTTCGCGAGCGCGACGGTCA
>DASZXE010000074.1:0-11529 GCA_035546475.1 Kofleriaceae bacterium | reverse complement strand
CGTCCGCCGCTCCGTCCGCCGCTCCGTCCGCCGCTCCGTCCGCCGCCCTGCTCGCCGCCGCCCTCGCCGCCGCCGCGGTCGCCACCGCCGCCCCGCGCGCGGCCACCGCCGACGACCCGCACGAGCACGCCGAGAAGAGCGGCGCCACCGCGACCGGCCTCGCGATCGGCGGCACCCTCGGCGGCTTCGCGCTCATGGCCGTCGGCGGCAGCCAGGACTCCGACGAGCTCGGCTACCTCGGCCTCGGCGTCGCCACGATCGGTCCGTCTTTCGGACACTTCTACGCCGGCGAGACCGCCCACGGCCTGGTGACGTCGTCGATCCGCGCCGCCTCGGTCGCCGCGTTCGCGGTCGGCTTCGACATGAGCTTCTGCCTCTTCGACTGCAGCGACGAGGACGTCGGCCAGCGCCGGGCCGGCGACGTCCTCGCCTTCACCGGCGTCGGCCTCTACGTGGCGACGACGCTCTACGACGTCATCGATGCCCACCAGGCTGCCGAGCGCGCGAACCGCCGCATCGCCGCCACCGCGGTGCCCGCCATGCTGACGACGCCCGACGGCAGCCGCGCGCCCGGCATGGTCCTGACCGGCCGCTTCTGACGTCTGACGTCCGACGTCCGACGTCCGACGTCCCACGGCGTCCGACGTCTGCGGCTCAGGTCGAGGCCACGACCTTGCGGAGGAACGGCACGACCTGGCTCGTCGTGACCTCCTCGGCGACCGCGGTCACGCAGTCGCGGATGCCGCCGGCGATCGCGCGCGCGTTCGCCGCCGTGCTCGCCTTGCCCTCGCCCGACGCCGAGGCCGCCTTGTGCGCGACCCACCGCTCGGCGCCGTCGACGCCGTTCCACGGCTGCACGCGCACCTGCACCTTGCACGTGATCTCCGCGCTGCCGCCGCGCTGCACGATCTCGATCGCGGCGACGTTCGCCGCCACCGAGTACGCCTTGGTGCCGCTCGAGCCGAGGTCCTTCTCCGTCGGCAGCGAGCCCGGCCACTGGGTCGCCAGCTCCGGCGCGCGCCGCACCACCGCGCCGCGCACGACCAGCGTCATCCGCTCGAGCGAGTCGGCCGGCGCCTTCGACGAGCCGTCGGTCGCGCTCGCGACGTAGACGAAGACCGCCGGCGGCGGCGCCACCAGCGAGCCCAGCTCCAGCGCGGCGAGCTTGGTCAGCGTCCGCTGCGCGAGGTCGCGGACCTTGTCGTCCTTGTCCTTCGCCTGCGCCCGGTGGAGCGCGTCGAACGCCGCCTTGCGCGCGTCGACCGGCGTGTCGTCGGTCATCGCCTTCGCCAGCGCGAGCGCGGCGATCTGGCGCAGCTTGGGATCCGCGTCGCGCTCCATCGCGACCGCGAGCGCGCGCACCGCCCGCGCCTCGTGCACCTTGCTGAGCGTGAGCACCGCGGCGAGCCGGCGCTTGTAGCTCGGCGCCGACGACAGCGCCTGCGTCTCGTCGTCGACGACGTCCGCCCGCGCGAGCTGCGGCACGACGAGCGGCCCCACCAGCAGCGCGACGGCGATCACCGACTCCATCGCGCGGCTCACGACGACAATCTAACACGCGAGATCGATCGCGCAGCCATCTCTCTCGTGGACGATCGATCGCCCGGGAGCGTTCACCCGAATCGTGTGGCGGGTAGAGTGGGCGGCGATGGGACTCCTCCACAGCCTCCGGGTGGTCGCGGCGATGGCGCGCGAGACGGTGCCGACGGTGATCGAGTCGCGGCTCGGCCGGATCGATCGACACACGCTGGACGGTCGAACCCATCGGTTCGCGCGGCGGGCGATCGACATCCTCGACGTCGACCTGAAGGTCACCGGGGGCGGGGCCGTCTCACCTCGTGCCACCTACGTGTACATGTCCAACCACCAGAGCCACCTGGACATCCCGATCCTCTACGCGTCGCTGCCGTCGCCGACGATCCGGATGCTGGCCAAGACGGAGCTGTTCCGCATCCCGGTGTGGGGCTCCGCGCTGCGCGCCGCCGAGTTCATCGAGGTCGATCGCGCCGACCCGGTGCGCGCGCGCGACAGCGTGCGCCGCGCCGCCGACCTCCTGCGCGACGGCGTGTCGGTCTACCTGGCGCCCGAGGGGACCCGCTCGCGCGACGGCCGGATCGGCCCGCTGAAGAAGGGCGGCTTCCACCTGGCGCTCGACACCGGCACGCCGATCGTGCCGGTCGCGATCCGCGGGACGATCGACATCCTGCCGCGCGGCACCCGCACGATGCACCCCGGCCGCACCGTCCACGTCCACATCGGCGACCCGATCGCGGTCGCCGGCCGCACGGTCGCCGACCTGTCGGCCGAGGTCGAGCAGTTCCTGCGCCGCCACGTCGAGCAGGCCGCCTGAGCGTCGGACTGGTGGGCGGCGGGTGACGGGACGGTGACCCGGCTCCGGTGCAGTCCTGCTCACAACCGCATCGCGACCGGTGCGCGCGGGCTCACCGGCGACGATCGACGCTGGACCCGAGCGCCCTTCTCTGACAATCCTCGGCGACATGAGCAGTACGTCAGGCTTGTGGCAGAGGGTCATGCTGGTGCTGGGGTGCATCGTCGTCGCGGCCTGCGGCGGCGGATCGTCGGCGCCCGATCGGATCCAGATCGACCCGCCGAGTGCGATGGTCGATTTCGGCGCCGAGGTCGTGCTGCACGCGCAAGCCGTGCGCGGCACCGACGTGCAGGCGGCCGGCGCCGGCGTCACCTGGACCGCGCGCGACCCGTCGAAGGTGCAGGTCACCCCGAACGCCGACGGCTCGGCGACGGTGAAGGGCCTGGCCGCCGGCATGTCCGCGGTCGACGCCAGCCTCGACGACCTGACCGCGAGCGCGATCATCACCGTCGGCGCGCCGCCGATCACGTCGATCGCGCTGACGCCGCCGTCGCCGAGCCTGGCGAAGGGCACGGTGGTGCCGCTGACGGCGACTGCCATGCTCGCCGACACGACGACGCTCGACGTCACCGGCACCGCCCAGTGGAGCTCGGCCGACGAGACGGTCGCCACCGTCACCGCCGACGGCCACGTCCGCGGCGTCGCCGTCGGCTCGACGATGATCCGGGCGACCAAGGACGGCATCACCGGCAGCACGATGGTGACCGTCACCGGCGCGACGCTGGTGTCGATCGCGGTGACGCCGACCAACCCGTCGGTGGCGAAGGGCCGCACGGTGCAGCTCTCCGCGACCGGCACCTTCACCGACAACACGACGCAGGACCTGAGCGCGATGGTGACGTGGGCCTCGGCGAACGACGCGATCGCGGCGGTCGACGCGAACGGCCTCGTGCGCGGCGCCGGCGTCGGCAACGCGGCGGTGAGCGCGACGATGGGCGCGGTCAGCGGCTCGACGACGGTGACGGTCACGCCGGCGACGCTGGTGTCGATCGCCGTCACGCCGGAGAACCCGACGGTGCCGCGCGGCCGCATCCAGCAGTTCACCGCGACCGGCACCTACACCGACGGCTCGACGCAGAACCTGACGACGGTCGTGAGCTGGTCGTCGTCGAACCAGGTGATCGCGTCGATCTCGAACGCCGCCGGCACCAACGGCCAGGCGACCGCGCACGAGACCGGCTCCAGCGTGATCACGGCGAGCATGGGCGCGCTCACCGACTCGACGGTGATGATGGTGACGCCGGCGGTGCTGGCGTCGATCGACGTCACGCCGGCGGGCGCGTCGGTCGCCGCCGGCCGCACGCGCCAGTTCACCGCGATGGGCATCTACTCCGACGCGACGATGGGCGACGTCACGAACCAGGTGACCTGGACGTCGACGGACGAGGCGATCGCGACGATCTCCAACGCCGCCGGCTCGCGCGGCCTCGCCAGCGGCGTCGCCGCCGGCACGACGACGATCGGCGCGACCCTGGCCGGGGTCACCGGCACGACGCAGCTCCAGGTCACCGACGCGGAGCTGGTGTCGATCCAGGTGACGCCGATCGACCCGTCGCTGCCCCGCGGCCTGACCCGCCAGTTCACCGCGACGGGTCTGTTCAGCAACGCGACCACGCTCGACATCACCGACAGCGTCACCTGGACGTCGACGACGGTGGCGACCGCCACGGTGTCGAACGCCGCCGGCTCGCGCGGCCTCGTCACCGCGGTCGCGGTCGGCACGACGCAGCTCCGCGCGTCGTCCGGCGCGATCTCCGACGAGACGACGGTGACGGTCACGCCCGCGCTGCTGGTGTCGATCGGCGTCACGCCGGCGGATCCGTCGGTGGCGAAGGGCCGCACGCGGCAGTTCACGGCGATGGGCACCTTCACCGACGCGCAGGTCGTCGACCTCACCGACACGGTGACCTGGTCGTCGACGGCGGAGGCGTTCGCCACGGTGTCGAACGCCGCCGGCTCGCACGGCCTGGCGTCGGCGCTCGACCTCGGCGAGACCGACATCGTCGCCACCCTCGGCGCCATCCACGGGCAGACCCACCTGACGGTGACGGCGGCGGTGCTCGACTCGATCGACATCACGCCGCCGACGCCGACGCTCGCCAGCGGCCGCCAGCTCCAGCTCACCGCGACCGGCGTCTACTCCGATCACACGACCGACGACCTCACCGACACGGTCGTGTGGGACACCAGCGACGACACGATCGCGCTCGTCTCCAACGCGGCCGGCGAGCACGGCGTCGCCAGCGGCGTCGCGCCCGGCACCGTCCACGTGACCGCCACCTCCGGCACCGTCGTCGGCACCGTCGATCTGGTGATCACCAGCGCGGAGCTCGAGTCGCTCGAGATCGATCCGGCCGACGTCTCGGTGGCGGCCGGCCGCACGCAGCAGTTCACCGCGACCGGCATCTTCTCCGACGGCTCGAACCAGGACCTGACGGATCAGGTCGTCTGGTCGTCGTCGGACGACACCATCGCCGAGGTCAGCAACGACCCCGCCGACGTCGGCACCGCCCACACGTTCGTCACCGGCGAGGTCCAGGTGACCGCGACGTCCGGCACCATCACGGCGTCGACGACCTTCACCGTCACCGACGCGGAACTCGACAGCATCGAGGTCGACCCGGCGGGCGACTCGGTGGCGGCCGGCCTCGAGCTGCAGTTCTCGGCGACCGGCGTCTACTCCGACGGCAGCACGCTCGACGTGACGGCCGACGTGACGTGGAGCTCGAGCGACGACGGCATCCTGTCGATCTCGAACGCGGAGGGCTCGCAGGGGCTCGCCCACGGCGAGAGCACCGGCCAGGCGACGGTCACCGCCGAGCTCGGCGGCGTCAGCGGCACCGCCGACGTCGAGGTCACCGACGCGATCGTCCAGTCGATCACGATCGATCCGCAGGAGGACGAGGACCTGCCGGCCGGCCTGACGCGCGACTACACGGCGACCGGCACCTTCTCCGACGGCAGCGTCGCCGACATCACGACGCAGGTGCTGTGGGAGACGAGCGACGGCGGCGTGCTCGACATCTCGAACGCCGCCGGCAGCGAGGGTGAGGCGACCGCGATCGCGGTCGGCACCGCGACGATCACCGCGAGCCTCGACGGCGTCAGCGCGACGAAGGACGTCAACGTCAGCGCCGCGATCCTGCAGTCGATCGAGGTGACGCCGGCCGACCTCACCGTCGCGCTCGGCCTCGGCCCGCAGTTCACCGCGACCGGCCTCTACAGCGACCAGTCGCTGGTCGACCTCACCGACCAGGTGACCTGGTCGTCGAGCGACGAGGGCGTGCTGACGGTGTCGAACGCCGGCGGCACCGAGGGCCGGTCGACGACCGTCGCCGCCGGCATGGTGACGGTGCAGGCGGAGCTCGACGGCGTGACCGGCACGACGACCTTGACGGTGACGTCGGCGACGCTGACCGAGCTGCAGGTGACGCCGGTGCTGCCGAGCGTGGCGCTCGGCCGCAAGGTGGCGTTCACCGCGACCGGCATCTACTCCGACACGACCATCCAGGACCTGACGGACCAGGTGCTGTGGTCGTCGACCGACGAGGGCGTCGCGACGATCTCGAACGCGGGCGCGACCCACGGCGTGGCGACCTCGGTGTCGCCGGGCACGACGCTCATCGGCGCGTCGCTCGGCGGCGTCAGCGACGAGACGCAGCTCACGGTGACGCCGGTCGCGCTCGAGTCGATCGACGTGTCGCCGGCCAACCCGTCGATGGCGAAGGGCCGCACGGTGCAGCTCACCGCGACCGGCCACTACAGCGACCACACGTCGGGCGACATCACGGCCGACGTGGTGTGGACGACCGACGACGCGCCGGTGGCGACGGTGTCGAACGTGGCCGGGACGAAGGGCCAGCTCTTCGGCGCCGGCGTCGGCAACACGACCGTCCACGCGACGCTCGGCGCGGTGTCGGGCAGCGCGCCCGTGGTGGTCACGGCCGCGGTGCTGACGTCGATCGCGGTCAGCCCGGATCCGGGCGCGGTGCCGGTCGGCCGCACGCTCGCGATGCGGGCCGACGGCACCTACAGCGACGGCAGCGTCGTCGACATCACCGCGTCGGTCACCTGGACGACGAGCACGCCGGCCTTGCTGTCGGTGAGCAACGTCGTCCCGCGCGGCGTGGTCACCGGCCTGGCGACCGGCATCGGCGCGGTGCGCGCGACCGACGTGGCGACCGCGATCTCCGACGACGCCGAGGTCGACGTCACGCCGGCGGCGCTCGACAGCATCGCGGTGACGCCGACGCCGACCACGGTGGCGGTCGCCGGCACCCGGCAGTTCACCGCGACCGGCACCTACAGCGACCTGTCGACCCGCGACCTCACGAACGACGCCGACACGCTGTGGTCGACGTCGAACGCGAACGTGGCGACGGTGTCGAACGCCGGCGGCGGCAAGGGCCTCGCGACCGGCGTGGCCACCGGCGGGCCGGTCACGATCACGGCGGCGCAGGCGGGCAAGAGCGGCACGGCGCAGCTCACGGTGGCGCCGGTGCCGACGGTGACGGTGGCGCCGGCCGACAGCGCGACGAACGTGCTGGTGACGGCGAACGTCGTCGGCACGTTCAGCGTCGCGATGAACCCGGCGACCTTGACGGTGCAGAGCGCGCCGGGGCCGTGCGCGGGGACGGTGCAGGTGTCGACCGACGGCTTCGCGAGCTGCATCGGGCTCGGCGCACCGGTGATGACGGCGGGCAACACGGTGGCGACGGTGACGCCGGTCGGCGGGCTGTCGTACGGCCTGACGTACAAGGCGCGCATCACGAGCGGCGCGCAGAGCGCGGCGGGGATCGCGGTCGCCGACACGACGCAGCCGAACGGCTGGACGACGCGGACCGACCGCCCGTGCGGGACGGGGCTGGTGATCAGCCAGGTCTACGGAGGCGGCGGCAACGCCAGCGGCGCATACCGCAACGACTTCGTCGAGCTCCGCAACGCGAGCAGCGCCGTCGTGAGCACGAACGGCCTTTTCCTCCAGCTCAACTCGGCTGGCGGCACAGGTGCCTGGACCGTGCAGGCGCTGCCGAACCTCAACGTGCAGCCCGGCGGCTACGTGCTCATCCAGGAGGCTGCCGGCACGGACCTGACCGAGCCGGCACTGCCGGCGCCGGACGTCGTCGGCAACTTCACGATCGGCGCGTCGTCGGGAAAGATGGCGATCACCAACAGCAACGTCGCGCTGTCGGGCTCGACGATCACCGCAGCCGTCATCGACCTGGTCGGCTTCGGCACCGGCGTCAACGCCTTCGAGATCGCCGCCGGCCCGGCCCCGGGCAACTCGACGTCGGTGACGCGGCTCAACGGCGGCTGCTCCGACGGCGGCAATAACAGCCTCGACTACGCGGTCGTGACGCCGGTGGCGCACAACTCCGCGACGCCTCCGGTCACGTGCTCGTGCACCGTGAACGAGACCGGGCTCCCGTCGGAGATGGACTTCTGCAACATCCAGTTCCCGGCGAGCACGTCGACGGCGGTCAACGTGGCGACCGAGAACATCTACGCGCAGGTCTACGAGATGAACGTGACCGAGGCGGATGGCCCGGCCGCGGGCATGGCCTGCCAGATCGGCTACGGCGCGCCGGCGGTCAACCCGGAGACGACGCCGGGCGGCTTCACCTGGGTCAACGGCGCCTACAACGTGCAGGCCGGCAACAACGACGAGTACAAGGCGACGCTGACGGTCCCGGTCGCCGGCTCGTACCGCTACGCGTCGCGCTGCACGAAGGACGGCACCAACTGGACCTACTGCGACCTCGACGGCGCCGGCTCGAACAACTTGCTCCTCTTCAACCTGCCGCTGCTCGGCGCGCTGACCGTCACACCGTGACCGCGCGCGCCGCGGGCGCGCCGCGAGTCGGGTAGGATGCGGCCATGCGTCCGATCCTCGCCTCGTTGCTGGTGACCGCCGCCGCGTGCGGCAAGGTCGAGAGTGCGCCCGTCGACTCGTCCGCGATCGACGCGACGGACGTCGACGCGCCCGCCGTCGACGCGCGGGCCATCGATGCCCCGATCGATGCCCGACCGCTGCCGCACTGGAGCCACGTCGCGACGGTCGCCGCCACGCTCGACGTCGGCAACAACCGCGGCTTCCTGGCGGTCGGCCAGGGCGCCCGGATCTACTTCGCGCCGATCATCGACTCCGAGGCGCCGCAGTTCCACGCGTTCGATGTCGGCTCCCTCGCCGTGTCGGCCGCGCTCGCGGTGCCGCCCGGCGCGCAGAGCGACTTCCAGGCCTCCGGCTTCGGCCCGATCTTCGTCGCCGACCAGACCTCGATCTACCTGATCGGCGACGACGCCGAGCGCTACGATCCGACCAACGACACCTGGAGCCCGATCGCCGGCTACGACCGGTCGATCTCGCGCGGCGAGTCGAACGGCGCCTGGCACCCGCAGAGCAACTCCGTCTTCATGGTCGGCGGGCGCGACTTCGACAGCAACACCGACCAGCCGACCGCGATCCACCTGACCCACGGCGTGTGGGCGACCGAGCCGGGCATGCTGCCCTACTCCGTCTCGAACGGGCTCGCGTACGCGCTGCCCGCCGACGGCCGCCTGTTCGTCGCCGGCGGTCGGGCCGGCGACAACGACCGCAAGCACCTGGCGGTGCACGAGGTCGGCACCCAGGACTGGACCGCGCTCCCCGACGCGCCGGAGGACCTGTCACGCATCGACGGGATGGGCGACTTCACCGACGGTGACACCTCCTGGCTGCTCGCGAGCAGCAACCACAAGACGTACCTGTTCAACCTGACGTCGATGACCTGGGACGGGATGATCGACCTGCCCGGCACCGACTTCGCCCAGGTCGTGATGGTCGCCGGCACGCCGTACGCGATGGTCCGCAACGTCGGCAACGCCGAGATCTACAAGCTCGTCGCCAACTGACCTACGCCGGCGCCGCCAGCGCGCGGGCGAGGAACGGCAGGCTCTCGTCCATCCGGTAGTCGACGGCGGTGTGGTCGTCGTCGAACTCGTCGTAGCGGTGCTCGACCCCGAGCCGCTCGAGCGCGCGGTGCAGCCGGCGCGCGCCGTAGAGCAGGTTGTACTGATCGCGGCGGCCGCAGTCGACGTAGAGCGCCCGCAGCGAGCGCAGCGGCGCGGCGTGGGCGTCGACCATCCGCAGCGGGTCCCACGCGAGCCAGCGGTGCCAGCGCTCGTCGATGAGCTCGCAGGTGTCGAGCGTCACCGGCAGCCGCACGCCGAGCGGCGCGGACGGATCGGGGTCGTACGTCGCCGCCATCGCCAGCACCATCAACGCGCCGACCAGGTCGGGCGACGGCTTCTGGGTCGCGTGCACCTCGGCGACCAGCTTCTCGACGTCGCCGTCGCGGGCGGCGAGCTCGCGCAGCGCGCGCGGCAGGTCGGGCAGGTAGCAGAGGTCGAAGGCCATGTCGCCCGAGTGGCAGGCGGCCGCCGCCCAGGTGTCGGCGTGCAGCATCGCGTGGACGATCGCGCCGTAGCCGCCGGAGCTCTTGCCGAACACGCCGCGCCGCCCGCGCCCGCCGCAGCCGAGCGCGCCCTCGACGGCCGGCACCAGCTCGGCGGTGAGGAACGTCGCCCACCGGCCCTGCGCCGCGCTGTCGATGTACTGGTTGCCGCCGAGCCGCGTGAAGCAGTCGGGAAACGCGACGACGACCGGCGGCATCGCGCCGGTGGCGATCAGCCGATCGAGGCGCGACGGCACGTTGTCGCCCCACGCCTTCCACGCCGTGTGCGAGAGGCCGCTGCCGGTGTAGCCGACGAGATCGACGAGCAGCGGCGCGCCGGCCGCGCCCGCCGCCGGCACGTAGAGATCGATCGCGCGCTCGGGGCTGGCGCCGACCAGGTTGCCCTTCAGGGCCTCGCTCGCGAGGGTGAGCCGGCGGATCGTGCCGCGCGGGTGCGATGTGTCGAGCATCGTCGCAGTATCGCCCCGGTCGCCCCCGGCCGGGCCCGCGTGCACGGGCTCACTGACGGGCGTTTCGCGCGTCGCCCGCGCCGAAATTGCCTACACTCGGGGCCGTGATCTGGGTCGTGCCCCTGGCGCTGGTCGGCCTGGCCGTCGCCGTCATGTCGGTCTTCACCGTCATCGCGGGGCGACGGGGCCGGCATCCGCACCAGCCGAGCTCGACCGGGCCGGGGCCGCGCATCCTGGTCCACGACATCAACGACGATCGCTGTACCGGCTGCGATGCGTGCGTCGCGGTCTGCCCGACCAACGTCCTCGATCTCGTCGACAACAAGAGCCGCGTGCTCCGCTTCCACGACTGCATCCAGTGCGAGGCGTGCATGTGGGCGTGCCCGACCGAGGCGCTGGTGATGTTCCCCGAGGGCGCGGAGCCGCCGCCGCTCAAGGTCCCCGAGCTCGACGCGCACTACCAGACCGCGGTGCCCGGCCAGTACCTGATCGGCGAGGTCGCCGGCAAGCCGCTGGTGAAGAACGCCGCCAACCTCGGCCGCGCCGTCGTCGAGCACATGCTGGCGACCGGCCTGCGGCCGAGCGGCTACGGCGGCGAGCAGCAGGTCGACGTCGTCATCGTCGGCAGCGGGCCGGGCGGGCTGTCGGCGGCGCTCACCTGCATCCAGCGCGGGCTCAGCTACGTGCTGCTCGAGAAGGAGCAGCTCATCGCGTCGACGATCAGCCGCTACCCCAAGGGCAAGCTGGTGATGGCGGAGCCGTACGACACGACGAACCTGTCGTTCCTGCCGGTGTTCGACTCGAGCAAGGAGCAGCTCGTCCCGATCTGGCGCGAGCTGATCGAGCGGGCCGGCGTGAAGGTGAAGCTCGGCGAGGCGGTCGAGAGCGTGACGCTCCTGCCCGACCGCACGTTCGACGTGCGGACGACGGTCGCCGCCTACCGCGGGCAGCGCGTCGTGCTCGCGACCGGCACCCGCGGCAAGCCGCGCACGCTGCAGGTGCCCGGCGAGAACCTGCCGAAGGTGACCAACCTCCTCGACGATCCGGACGAGTGGCGCGGCCGCGAGGTGCTGGTGGTCGGCGGCGGCGACTCCGCCGTCGAGGCGGCGCTCGCGCTCGCCGACGCCGGCGCCCGCGTGATCATCAGCTACCGCGGCAAGTCGTTCAACCGCGCCCAGCCGAAGAACAAGGCGGCGATCGAGTCGTACGCGCAGCAGCAGCGGCTGAAGGCGAAGTT
>DASZXE010000073.1:0-12500 GCA_035546475.1 Kofleriaceae bacterium | reverse complement strand
TGCGCGGTGCTGCCCGAGGCGCCCGCGCCGAGGCTGCGGCTGCGCCACGAGCAGCGCGCGGGCGGCCTCGCGACCGGCGACGCCATCGCCCGCGCGCTCGGCATCCTCGACGGGGCGCCGGTGCAGGCGGCGCTCGAGCGGGTGCTGCGCGCGATGGTCGAGCGCACGCTGTGGAGCCGCGGCACCCTCGACGCGCGCGACGTCACCGACGGGCTGCCGGCGGGCGTCAGCCGCGATCCGCACGCGGCTCGTCCCGCCGGCGAGTGACGGCGCCGCGCCGCCGTGGTCTCATCGCCGCCCATGTCGAAGCCCTCGCCCGCGGTGCGCGAGTCGGTCCGCCGCCTGCTCGAACGGTCGCCCTCGTTCCGCCAGCTCGCCGGCGAGGAGCGCCGGCGCCTCGCCGACGATCTCGAGGTGGTCACCGACACGCTGTCGATCGCCGCGAGCGCGAAGGAGCTGGCGCGCGCCGGCTTCATCGACGAGCTGGTGCGGGGGACGTTCGAGGCGATCGTCGACGCGTCGACGGAGCAACTGCAGGCCTACGGCGAGCTGCTCGCCGCGGTCGCCTCCGGCGTCGACGATCCGTCGCGCGCGCGCGAGGCGCTGGTCGAGGGCGGGCTGGCGCCGGTGCGAGGCAGCGTCCACGCGCAGCCGATCCGGTGGCCGCGCTGACCCGCTCCGCGCACGGCCATGGAGATCCTCTTCTGCGGCTCCGGCTGGCTCGACATCGTCGACCTGATCGCCGCGCGGCTGCCGCCCGGTGATCGGCTGCGGCGGTGGACGCGCGACCGCCCGCTCGCCGACGAGGTGACGGCCGCGCCGCCCGAGGTTCTCCTGCCGTCGAACGGCCGGGTCGACGCCGCGGTCATCGAGGCCGCCGCCGCGCGCGGGCTCCGCCTGATCCAGCAGCCGGCCACCGGCGTCGACGCGATCGACCTCGCCGCCGCCGCCGCACACGGCATCCCGGTCTGCAACGCCCCCGGCGCCAACCAGGTCGCGGTCGCCGAGGCCGCGCTGCTGCTGCTGCTCCTGTGCGCGCGCCGCTGGCCGGTCGCGCGCGAGCGGTTCGTCCACGGCGTGATCGGCGCGCCGCTCGGCGTCGAGCTCGCCGGCTCGCGGCTCGTCGTGATCGGCGGCGGGCGCACCGGCGGCGCGCTCGCCTCGCGCGCCCGCGCGCTCGCGATGGAGGTGCAGGTGCTCGGCTCGGCGACGACGCGCGCCGGCCTGCTCGCCGCGCTCGCCGCCGCCGACGCGGTCAGCCTGCACTGCCCGCTGACGCCGCGGACGCGCGGCCTCATCGACGCCGAGGCGCTGGCCGCGCTGCCCGCCCACGCGATCGTCGTCAACGTCGCGCGCGGACCGATCGTCGATCGCGCCGCGCTCGAGGCCGCGCTCGCCCGCGGCCACCTCGGCGGCGTCGGCCTCGACGTCTTCTGGCAGGAGCCGTGGGACCCGCGCGACCCGCTGTTCGCGCACCCGAAGGTCGTCACCCTGCCGCACGTCGGTGGCTCGACGGTCGGCGCGTTCACCGGCATCGCCGGCGTCGTCATCGAGAACCTCGCGCGCCTGCGCCGCGGCGAGCCGCTGCTCCACCGCGTCGCCTGACTCGCCGGACGCGCGGCGGCGGAGATCGATCGCGGGCGCGCGCGGACACCGCCTCCCACCGCCGGTTGCAAGGTGGGATGTCAAGCGTGTCGCGCAGTTCGCGCGCAGATTTTCGGAACCGCGGGCCGGCTCCGGCGTCGTAACCCCCGAGCGACGACGAAGACCGCGAGGTCGAGTCGGTCGCGCAACCGCCGGGCGGGAGCCCGGCAGCGCCCGGTCCGCGTCCGCGCGAGTGCGCGTGTGGCCGGCGCCAGATCCGCCCCCGCCCGGAGGCCGTCATGTCGCGTGATCCGTTCCTCGCCCAGGTCCTTCCCCCGTCCGCCACCGCCACCGCCCAGGCCGCCCCCGCGGCCGCCGTGGAGATCGTCACCGCGCTCGGCAGCTCGGTCGTCGCGGTCGATCAGCTCGCGCCGGCGCCGGCACGGTCGTCGCGCGCGCGGCTGTGCGCGGTGCTCGGCGGCGGCCTCCTGCTGGCGGCCGCGACCACGTTCGCGATCGGCGTGCACGACGCCGCGCGCGACGCCCGCGACCGCACGCGCTGGCACGACCAGGGCCGCCCGGCGTGGGCGTTCCACGAGACGCGTCACACCGTGTCGGCCGACGCGCTCGCGCTCGGCGGCGCGCTCGGCGGCCTCGGCCTGTGCGCGGCGAGCCTCTTGCTCTCGCGCCGCCCGGCGCGCACCGCCTTCAAGGTCGGCGTCGGCGACGGCGTCGATGTCGCGCTCGCCGACGCCGGCCGCGATCACACGCTGGTGAAGGCCGACGGCCACGGCGGCTTCGTCGTCGACATCGCCGGGCTCGCCGGCGAGCTGCGCGGCCCCGGCCGCGCGGTCTCGCTCGCCGAGCTGCAGGCGGCCGGCACCGTCGAGATCCCGGTCCGCACCGACACCCACGTGCGCACGCAGCTCGGCCGCACCACCTTCCACGTGCGCGGCCTCCACGCGCCGGCCCGCCCGGTCGGCCCGGCCCCGTTCCTCGCCGAGAAGCGCGGCCTCACCTTCCTCGCCGGCTCGATCGCGGCCCACACGCTGCTGCTCGGCCTCATGAGCATGGCCAGCCCCGATCAGGCGTCGGTGGCGAGCGAGCTCGACGTCGACGAGGCGAACCAGATGATCGCGGTCACCAACTCCCTCGAGGAGCCCCCGCCGCCGCCGCCGGTCGACGGCGCCGAGAACGGCGGCACCGCGACGATCAAGGGCGAGACCTCGATGGCGCTCACCGACGGCACCCTCGGCCACCCCGACGGCAGCACGAACCCGGCCCGCCTGCAGGTCGCCAACCGCGGCGAGCACCAGCTCAGCTCCGCCGAGGCGCTGGCGGTCGCGAGCAACAGCGGCGTCCTCGCGGCGTTCGCGGCGATCGGCCCGATCAAGACCCTCGACGGCTTCCAGATCGCGTCGGGCATGGACGACATCGACTTCACCGGCGGTCCCGACGGCAGCGGTGACGGCGCGCCGGTCGGCAGCTTCGGCTGGGGCGTGAGCGGCTTCGGCGTCGGCTGCGGCACCGCCGACCACACGCTCTGCCAGGGCGTCCACGCGGGCCCGTACGGCACGCTCGGCGATCCGCGCGGCAACGGCCACGACTACCACCTGCTGCCCGGCAACGGCCCCGGCCCCGGCCACCGCGTCGCGGCGGTGCCGAAGGTCAACGTCGGCAAGCCGACCGCCTGCTCCGACGACGATCCGTGCCTCGACCCGCAGATGATCCGCCGCTACATCCACCGCAACATCGAGAAGATCAGCTACTGCTACGAGAAGGAGCTGCTCGGCCGCCCGAGCCTCGAGGGGACGGTCACCGCCAACTTCACGCTGAACGGCAACGGCGTCGTCGTCGACTCGCGCGCCGCCGGCGTCGACCCGAACGTGTCGAGCTGCATCGCCGGCGTGATCTCGACGATCAGCTTCCCGAAGGTCGGCGGCACCGGCATCTACCCGATCAAGTACCCGTTCGTCCTCCGCCCCACCGGCCAGGGCAACGGCTAAGGCCCCGAGCGCAGCTCGGGCCGGGGTTGTTCTGTGTGGAGATCGGTCCCGAGGTCCTCCTCGGGCCCGATCGATCGACGAGAGGGTTGGCATTCTGGCCAACTCTCCGAGCGCTTCCGGGGCGGCGTGAGAGGGAAGCAGGCGATCCTCGGGGAGAGGATCGCCTGCGATGGTTTTCGGCCGGCGCGGCGATGTTAAGGTGCGCGCGATGATCCGGCCGGCCGCGCTCGCGTTCGTGACGATCGCCGCGTGCGGCGGCGCCGCTGCCCATCCGGTGCTGCCGCCGCACGCCGACCCCGCCGCGGATCGCGCGTCCGATCTCGACTGGCTGCTGACGACGCTCGAGCAGCGGTACGTCTACCTGCCGGAGGACTTCAACCATGCGGCGCTCTACGCGCAGTACGTCGGCCCGGCCCGCGCGGCGACGACGCGCGACGCGTGGATCGGGGTGCTCGAGGACGTCGTCGGCGAGCTGTACGACCACCACGTCTCCCTCGGCACCAACACCGCCGCGTCGCCGCGGCTGGTGCCGTCGGGCGCCGACCTGTGGGGCGAGGTCACGCCCGACGGCTTCGCGAAGCTCACCGCGGTGCGCCGCGGCGCCGCCGCCGACCGCGCCGGCCTGCGCGCCGGCATGATCGTGACGCGGCTCGGCGGCGTCCCGGCCGACGAGGCGATCGCGCGCCGGCGGCCGTCGGTGCTCGGCGGCGCCGACCGCGAGGCGGCGAGCTGGGCGTTCCGCGTGCTCCTCGCCGGCACCCACGACGGCGTGCGCACGCTGACCGCCTGCACCTCGGCCCGCGCGTGCGCCGACTACACGCTCGACGCGCCGGAGCTGCCCGACGCGCCCGGCCCGGTCACCGCGCGCCTCGACGGCGACCTCGGCTACCTGCGCCTCGAGAACAGCCTCGGCGACGACGGCACCGTCGCCGCCTTCGACGCGGCGCTCGCCGGCCTGGCGGCCGCGCGCGGCCTCGTCCTCGACCTGCGCAACACGCCGTCGGGCGGCTCCACCGACGTCGCCGAGCCGATCCTCGGCCGCTTCATCGACGCGCCGGCGCCGTACCAGCAGGTGTTCGTGCCCGGCCACGACGCGAAGCCGTGGCTGAAGACGCTGGCGCCGCGCGCGCCGTACGAGCCGCGGCCGCTGGTCGTCCTCGTCGACCACTGGACCGGCAGCATGGGCGAGGGCATGGCGGTCGGCCTCGACGGGCTCCACCGCGCGACCGTCGTCGGCACCGCGATGGCCGGGCTGCGCGGCGGCATCGGCTCGTTCGAGCTGCCGCGCACCGGCATCCCGGTCCGCTTCCCGATCGAGCGACTCGCCCACGTCGACGGCACGCCGCGCGAGCGCTGGCTGCCGCCGATCCTCGTCGACGTCGCCGGCGGCGAGCCGGTCGATCCGATCCTCGCCCGCGGCGAGGCCGAGCTGACCCGCCTGCTCGCCGGCCGGTAGCGCTACTGGATCGTCGCCGAGCCGGTCTGGAACTGATCGAAGCGCAGGCCGAAGTTCGAGCCGGCGCCGTCGATGTCGCACAAGGTCCAGTTGGTGCCGTCGCGGGTCGCGCGCGAGGTGAAGTCGTACTCGCCCGGCGTCGCGAAGGTGATCGGCGCCTGGTACTCGTCGTCGTTGCCGACCGACACGTTGAACGACGCCGGCGTCCACGGCCAGCTCGCCGGCGGCGAGTCGGCGGGGCCGAAGCCGATCGCCATCCGCACCAGCGGCGACGCGCCCGGCGCCTCGGTGACGCCCGCCTCGTAGACGCGGCCGTACACCGCCGGGATCATGAACGGCGCCGGCTGGTTGTTCACCACCGTCGGGAACTGCAGGTTGCAGTAGTCGACCTCGGCCTCGAGGTCGGTCTCGTTGACGTAGCAGACGCACACCGATGGCGCGGTCGCCCCGGTGCGCGGCGCCGGCGCGCCGACGGTGAAGTCGGTCTCGACGTTGCGATCCGTGCAGCCGCCGCCGGCCCGCAGGACCGCGGTCGTGTTGTCGGGCGCGCCGACCGGCGCCGCGCCCTCGAAGCAGCTCGCGGCGCCGCCGTAGCCGACGAGATCGAGCGTCGCCGTCAGCGGGCACGCGCCGGCCAGCGGCGTCGTCGTCGCGGTCAGCGCGACCTTCGCCGCGGTCGCGTTCAGGTCGAACGTCGACGCCGGCGTGAAGTCGGGCGCCGGCAGCGCCGGGAACGCGCCGTTCGAGCCCGACTCCTGCACGAGGTAGTAGCCGCCCGCCGGGATGCTCACCGACGGCAGCGCCTGGACCGTCCACGCGCCGCCGCCCGCGCTGGCGAGCTGGAGCGCCTTGCCGCCGAGCGCCACCGCCGTCGGCCCCGGGTTGTGCAGCTCGACGAAGTCGCTGCGCAGCGGCGCGCCCGCGTTCGAGCCGCCGCCGTAGACCTGGCTGATGACGACGTCGGCGGCGCACTCGCCGTCGGTCGCGATCGTGAACGCGGTCGCCTGGGTGACGTCGTTCTGCAGCGTGATGCCGGTCGCCGCGGTCGCGGTGCTGGTCGCGCGCAGCTTGTAGCGGCCGAGCGCGCGCAGCGGCGCCGCCGGCTGGAGCGTCGCGACCGTGTTGCCCGCGCTCATCGCCGGCGCGCCCGCGGTGAAGGCGAGGCAGCTCGCGAAGTCGTCCTGCGAGAGCTGCAGGTTGCCGGCGCACGGCCCGTCCATGAGCTGGCCGAACAGGCTGTTCGGATCCATCGGCTGGCTGAACGTGAACGACACCGGCGTCGCCGCGCGGATCGAGCTCGCGCCGTCGGCGGGCGAGAACGCGCTCACCGTCGCCGCCTGCGAGGTCAGCATCGTGCTGCCGCTGATCGCGCCGACCGTCGCGCTGATCGTCGACGTGCCGCCCGCGTGGGTGGTCGCCAGCCCCTTCGAGCCGGCCTGGTTCGAGATCGTGGCGACGCCGGTCGCGGTCGAGTCCCAGGTCGCCGCCATCGTCAGGTCGGCCGTGCTCGCGTCGGTGTAGGTGCCGGTCGCGGTGAACTGCTGGGTGCCGCCGGCGACGATCGTCGGGTTCGCCGGGGTGACCGCGATCGACGCCAGCTCGACCATCGTGATCGTCAGGGTCGTCGAGCCCATGACGGTGCCCGACTGCGCCGTGATCGTCGTCGGGCCGATCGCCACGCCGCGGGCGACGCCGGCGGCGGTGATCGTCGCCCTCGCCGGCATCGACGAGCTCCAGGTCACCGTCGCGGTCAGGTCCTGCATCGAGCCGTCGCTCATCGCGCCCATCGCGTGCATCTGGCGGGTGGCGCCGATCGGCAGCGACGTGCTGGCGGGCGTGACCGTGATCATGTCGACCGCCGGTGCGCCGACGATCAGGTTGGCCATGCCGGTCACCTGGCCGGAGGTCGCGTGGATCGACGTGGCGCCGACCGCGAGCGCGGTGGCGCGGCCCTGGCTGCCGGCGGCGTTGGAGATCGAGGCGACGTTCATCATCGTCGACGACCAGGTCACCATCGTCGTCAGGTTCGCCATCGAGCCGTCGGAGTAGGTGCCGGTGGCCATGAACTGCTGCGTGCGGCCGAGCGGCACCTGCGGGCCGGGCGGCGTCACCGAGATCGACGTCAGCACCGGCGCGCCGACGGTCAGGTTGGTCATCCCCTCGATCGCGCCGAGCGTCGCCTTGATGCTCGTCGTGCCCATCGCCAGCGCGCTCGCGCGGCCCTGGGTGCCGGCGGCGTTCGAGATCGTCGCGACGTTCATCATCGACGACGACCAGGTCACCATCGCCGTCAGGTTCGCGGTCGACGCGTCCGAGTACGTGCCGGTGGCCAGGAACGCCTGCGCCTGGCCGACGGCGATCGTCGGGTTGGCCGGCGTCACCGCGATCGAGACCAGCACCGGCGGCACCACCATCACCGTCGTCGAGCCGAGCACGTTGCCCATCTGCGCGGTCACCTTCGTCGAGCCGAGCTGGTTGCCGGTGACGACGCCGACGAGCGAGACGCTCGCCACCGCCGGGAACTGCGCCGACCACTGCACCATGGCGGTGACGTCGCGCATCGAGCCGTCGGTGAAGGTGCCCGTCGCGGTGAGCGAGCGGGTGGCGCCGATCGGCACCTGCGGGCTGTCGGGCGTGACCGCGATCGCGGTCAGCTTCGCCGCCGTGACGGTGACGGTCGCGATCGCCATCTGGTCCTCGAGCGTGGCGGTGATGACCGCGGTGCCGGTGGCGTGGGTGGTGACCTCGCCGGCCGCGTCGATGGTCGCGACCTCGGGCTGCGCGGACTCCCAGGTGACCTGGCCGGTGACCGCGTGGGTCGAGCCGTCGACCAGGCGGGCCTGGGCGGTGAGCTGGGTCTGCAGGCCGGCCGGCAGCGTCACCGAGGGCGGCTCGATCGTGAGGCCGGTGATGTCGGGATCGATGACCTCGACGCGCACGGTGGCGTGCAGCGTGCTGGCGGTCACGACGACCTGCGTGGCGCCGTTGCCGACGCCGGTGATCTGCGCGTGACCGTCGCTGCCGGCGCTGACCGCCGCGATCGACGGCAGCAAGGATTGCCACGTGGCCTCGCTGCCGACCGCCCGCGGGACCATGTTGGTGACGTAGCTCGCGGTCACCGACATCGACTCGCCGCGGTGCAGCGTGATCATGGTCGGCTCGACCTGCAGGCTGGTGTACGTCGGATCCCCGCAGCCGATCGCGCCGATCGCGACGAGCGCCAGCACCGCGCACGCGAGCCACTTGCACACCGGAGGTCGACGCATCGAGCGAAGGGTCGCAGATCGGCCGTGCAGGGCAAAGGCCAAAGCCCCCCGGCGTGACCGGTTCACGTCGCCGGCGTGAGGGCGGTTCCACCGGCGATCGGCCAGCGGCGGCCGGCGGCGACGAGCACGTGGCGATCGCCGGCGGCGGCGTCGTCGCGTTCGACGTCGAGGCGCTCGACGGCGACCTGCTGCGCCGCGGTCGTGAAGCGGGCGGTGAGCCGGCCGCCGCGGACCCGGCAGCGGAGCGCGCCGTCGGCGCCGACGGTGAGCGTCGGGTAGGCCAGCTCCTCCTCGCTGCCGTCGTCGAGCACGAGCTCGAGGCGATCGCCGCGCCAGCGCGCGGCCGTCACCCGCAGGTGGGTGTCCTCGATCTCGACGTACGCGTAGCGGTCGCCGTCGAGGCGGACGAGGTCGCGGCCGTCCTCGTCGCGGACGTCGAGCCAGCGGAGCAGCGCCTGGCGGAGGCGGGCGTGCTCGACCGGCGCGCCCTGGTGCCAGAAGCGGCCGTCGCGATCGAGGCGCAGGCCGATGGTGCGGAAGCGCTCGAGCAGCTCGGGCGGGATCGGCGGCGCGGCGGGCTCCACGTCCTGGTCTACCCCTCGCCGGCGCCGGCGCCAGCGTCGATCAGCCGAGCTGGAGCCGCGCGATGCGGTCCTTGGTCGCCAGCTTCTGTTTCTTGAGCTGCGCGTACTCGAGGCGCTCGGCGGCGGTCAGCGAGATCTGGGCGTCCATCGCCTTCAACCGCAGGTCGAGGCGGCGGTGCTCGTCGAGCAGGGTGGTCAGCAGATCGGGGGCGTGACCGGCGACGGGTGCGTCCATGTTCGTCCTGGCCGCTCCGGCGGCCTCGATTCCAGGCTAGCGAACCGCCGATCGCGGTGCAATCCGAAGCGATCGAGGCCGCATCACGAGCGGCGGCGGACCGCTCCCGGCACGCCGTCGGGGTACTTGACCTCCGCCTCCGACGGGCGGATGTACGCGGGCGCGCCGTGGGCCAGCGCGTCGGTGCGCGGACCGGCGGCGGCGACCGCGGCGACGCCGACCGCCGACGGGGTCATGCGAACGTCCGGTCGCCGGACGACGTGGTCGGGCAGGGCGGCGAGCGCGCCGGCGTGGACGGCGAGCGCGTCGCCGGCGATCGCGACCTGGCCCGCCGGCCCGGCGAGCGCGCCGGGCGCCCCGAGCGCGGCCAGCGCGGCCGGCAGCTCCGCCGGCGGCATCACCCGCTCGGGCGCGACCGCCGCCACCGCCTGCCCGTCGCGCCGGTAGAAGCCGACGTAGATCTCGGCGCGCCGCGCGTCGAGCGCCGGCACCAGCAGCGCCGCGTCGTCGTCGCACGCCTGCGCGAGGTCCCACGCCAGCGCGGCCAGCGACGACGCCAGCCACAGCGGCCGCCCGGTCGCGAACGCCAGGCCCTTCGCGGTCGCCAGCCCGATGCGCAGCCCGGTGAACGAGCCCGGGCCGGCGCCGACCGCGAACGCGTCGATCGCCGCCAGCGTGGTGCCCGCCTGGTCGAGCAGCGCCTGCAGGTGCGGCACCAGCCGCTCGCCGTGGGCGCCGGCCGCGGTCGACAGCTCGCCCGCCGCGACCGGGTGGACGCGGCCGTCGTCGTCGACGTCGACCACCGCCGCGCTGGCGGTCAGGGTCGCGGTGTCGATCGCCAGCAGGCGCACTAGCGGACCAGGTAGCGCATGACGTCGTTGCGCAGCGCGAGCAGCGTGATGAGGACGATGAACGCGAGCCCCGCGCTCTGGATCCGCTCGCGCGTCTTGCTGGTCAGCGGCTTCCGGCGCACCGCCTCGACCGCGAAGATCAGCACGTGGCCGCCGTCGAGCACCGGCACCGGGAACAGGTTGATGAGGCCGAGGTTGACGCTGATGAGCGCCATCAGCCGCAGGAAGCTGTCGAGCCCCTGCTCGCCCGACACCGACGCGACCCGGAACATCGTGAGCGGGCCGCCGAGGCTCTCGCTGGGCGAGTCGCCGCCAAGCACCTTGAACAGGCCGTTCGCCATGATCGCGATCGCCTCGCTGGTGTCGGCGACCGCCTCCGAGAAGGCGTAGGCGAACGGATCGCTGATCGGCACCATGCGGCCCTGGCCGCGCTCGACGTCGTTGCGGGCGCCGAGCACCAGCCGCTCGGTGGTGTGGCCGTACTCGTCGCGGTCCTTGCGGCGCACCTGCGTGAGCTTCGCCGACAGGTCGACGACCTTGCCGTCCTGCGTGCGCCGCCAGCCGACCGTCCACGTCCGCTCGGGATCCGACAGCAGCCGCTGGTCGAAGACCGACCAGTGCTTCACCGGCTGGCCGTCGAGCGTCGTGATCAGGTCGCCGACCTGCAGGCCCGCGCGATCGGCCGGCGTGCCCGGATCGACGTGGGCGACGAACATCTCGGCGTTCTCGAGGCCGGTGTAGGCGGTGCGCGTGAGGTCGTCGCCGATGCGCGTCTCCGGCACCAGGTCGGCGAACCGCGCGTCGAGCAGGCGCACCTGCGAGATGCCCGGCACCTCGGTGCCGCGGAAGTAGACGACGTTCGTGCGGCGGGCGCCGTGGCCGAGGCCGCGCACCACCGCGCTCCAGTTGGGCGTCTCCTCGCCGTCGATGCTGATGATGAGGTCGCCGGTGCGCATGCCGGCCTTGGCCGCCGGCGAGTCGCTGTCGATGATGCCGACCATCGGCACGAACGGGGCGCGGGTGATGCCGATGCGGCCCTGCCGGCGCGAGGTGCCGTCGCGCTTGCGCACGGTCTCCTCGACGGGCGTGACGTACTTCCAGAACGGCGGGCCGCCCTCGCGCTCGAGGTGGAGGTGGACCTCCTTGCCGGCCCGCTTCTGGATCGCGTGCTCGAGCTCCTCCCAGTAGCGGACGTTGGTGTCGTCGACCCCGAGCACGCGGTCGCCGGCGGCGATGCCGGCGCGGGCCGCGGGCGAGTCCTCGAAGACGTCGCCGACGACGGCGGCCGGCCGCTCGCGCTGGCCGAAGTGCAGCCCGAAGAAGATGAAGATCGGCAGGATCAGGTTGGCGGCGGGGCCGGCGAACAGGATCAGCAGGCGCTGCCACAGCGGGCGGTTGTGGAACGAGCGGCCGCGGTCGCGCGGGTCGTCCTCCTCGCCGTCCTCGACGCCGAGGATGCGGACGTAGCCGCCGAGCGGGAAGATCGCGAGCTGGTACTCGGTCTCGGCGCCCTTGAAGCGGACCAGCGGCCGGCCGTAGCCGATCGAGAAGCGCAGGACCTTGACGTCGAGGATCTTGGCCGCGACGAAGTGGCCCAGCTCGTGGATGACCACGAGGACGCCGACCAGCACGAGGAAGTAGAGGACGGACATGTAGGACGGCGACGGCCGCGCGCGAGGCGGCCTCGCCCGGCGCGCGCTTCCGCGCGGGTTACCACGTCTGGTACCCTTGCTCAACGTGGCCCTGAAGTCGACCTACACCAGCGAGGAGAAGGGGGCCGAGATCGAGGAGGCGCTCGACGCCCTCGACACCCTGGTCGACCGCCTGAAGGTGCTCTACGAGCAGTACTTCATGGGCATCCAGAAGCAGCCGCCGACGCACCTGCACACGACGCTCGAGCGGCAGCTCCGCGAGCTGACCCAGGAGCAGATCCGCAACACGGCGCTGCGCTACCGGCTGGCGACGCTGCAGCAGAAGCACGGCGCGTACAACACGTACTGGAAGCGGACGCTGCGCGAGATCGAGTCGGGGCGGTACATCCGCAACCTGTCGCGGCTGCGCGCGCGCGTCGCGAAGACCGGAGAGGAGATCCCCGAGGAGATCCTGGCGAAGATGCCGAAGCGGATGCGCGACGCGATCGCGCACGACCGCGAGCTGGCGCTCGCCAAGGCCGAGCGCGAGGGGCGGCTGCCGGTCGAGCCGGGGTCGTCGCCCGCGATCGCGCCGCCGACGACGGAGACGCGCCGGCGCCTGCGGCCCGACACCAGCTCGCCGGCGATGGTGGTCAGCAAGCCGCCGCCGCTCGACGACATGATCGAGATGAGCGCGGTCGACGAGACGGACGCCGACGAGCGCGAGGACACGTCGCGGCACCAGGCGCCGTTGTCGCCGGCGGCGGCCCCGGGGGGCGGCGCGCCGGCACCGCGCGCGGCGGCGTCGATGCCGCCGTCGAAGCCGGGCCGGTTCGATCGTCACTTCCTCGACGACATCCTCGGCGACGACGACATCGACGCGGCGC
>DASZXE010000072.1:0-3308 GCA_035546475.1 Kofleriaceae bacterium | reverse complement strand
GACGGTGCGCTCGCCGACGCGGCGGCCGGGCCGTGCATGCCGGGGGGGCGCGCCATCGTCTTGCCGTGGCCGAGGCTCAACCCGAGCAGGAGCGGGACCATCGCGATCATGATCAGCGCGGCGCCGGCGACGTCGAGCCTGAGCGGTCCGCTGCGCGGTCGCCGCAGCGGCGGCATGCTGACGACCGCGACCGCGAGCGCGACGATGCCGATCGGCAGGTTGATCAGGAACACCCAGTGCCAGCCGAGGTGGTCGGTGAGGAAGCCGCCGACGTACGGGCCGATCACGCTGGCGATGCCGAACATGCCGCCGAAGAAGCCCTGGTACTTGCCGCGCTCGGCGGGGGCGAACAGGTCGGCGGTGACCGCGAACGCGTTGGTGAACAGCGCCGCCGAGCCGATGCCCTGCAGCACGCGGTAGGCGACCAGCGCGTCGAACGAGCCGGCGGTCGCGCACAGCCCCGAGCCGGCGAGGAACAAGGTCATGCCGATGAGCAGCGTGCGCTTGCGGCCGAACAGGTCCGACAGCTTGCCCCACAGCGGCACCATCACCGTCGACGCCACGATGTACGAGGTGGTCAGCCACACGTACAGCGACTGCGCGATGTGCAGGTCCTTCTGCATCGTCGGACCGGCGGTCGCGACGACCGTCTGATCCAGCGCGGCGAGGAAGATGCCGAGGACCGAGGCGGTCATCGCGGCCACGCGCTGGCGACGCGACAGCTCGAAGGGCTGGAAAGCAGGAGGTCCGGACATCGGGGTGCGGCAGTTTGGCAGGACGTGACGCCCGGTCAAGCGCACGGCTACCCCGCCGTTCGGGCAGGCGAGTAAGATCCCGGCGTGAGCGAGAGCGACCGTTCCGCGGGCGCGATGACGCCCGCGCTCCTGCCTGCCGATCAGCAAGTCGCCCCCGACCTCGTGCGAGTGCTCGAGGGGCTCGTCGACGACGCGACCCGGCCCGGCGCCGACCGCGAGGTGGCCCGGCGGCTCGAGTGGCTGATCGAGTCGCTCGTGCTGCGCGGCCACCTGTCGCCGGCGCACCGCTCGCTCCTGCACCGCATCCGCGGCGACGCGAGCGTCGTGCGGCTGTCCGTGGTCCCGGACAAGCGCGCGGTGCCGTCGAAGGACCGCGACTGCGCGAGCCTGTTCCACCTGTGCAAGGGGCGCTGCTGCGCGATGGAGGTCAGCCTGTCGGAGGAGGACCTCGCAGGTGGACGGCTGCGCTGGGACCTGCAGCGGCCGTACGTGCTGCGCCGGGACACGTCGCACGGCTACTGCGCGAACCTCGACCAGGCCGGCCGCTGCGCGGTGTACGAGGACCGGCCGGCGATGTGCCGCTCGTACGACTGCGCGAACGACCCGCGCGTGTGGGAGGACTGGGAGCGGAAGCTCCCGGCGCCGCTGCCGTGGTTGCTGGTGCCGCCCGACGAGCGGGAGGCGACGGCGGCCGCGGATCAGGCGGAAGGCGCCGGCCCGACGACCTCGGCCGGGTAGCAGCCGAGCACGCGCAGCTCGACGGTGAGCGCCTGCAGCTCGGCGAGCACCTGCTGCATCGCCGCGCCGGCGGCGTGGCCGAGGACGTCGAGGTAGAAGCGGTACTGCCACGGCGTGTGGGCGACCGGCCGCGACTCGACCTTGGTCAGCGACAGCCGCGCCGCCGCGATGCGGGTGAGGATCTCGCCGAGCGCGCCCGGGCGATCGGCGAGCGTCAGCACGAGCGACGTCTTGGCGACGATGTCGGGCGCGACCGGCGTCGGGTGGCGCGCGATCTCGACGAAGCGGGTCGCGTTGCCGCGCTCGGTCTGGATGCCCTGCGCGAGCACGACCAGGCCGTAGGCGGTCGCGGCGGCGGCGCTCGCGATCGCGGCCTGGGTCGGATCGCGGGCGTCGCGCACCGCGCGGGCGGCGCCGGCGGTGTCGACGTCGACGCGCGCGGTCAGGTGCGGGTGCGCCGCGAAGAAGGCCTGGCACTGGGCGAGCGCCTGCGGGTGCGAGCGGACGACGGCGAGCGACGCGAGGTCGGCGCCGGGCAGCGCGAGCAGGCAGTGCTCGACGGCGCTGACCACCTCGCCGGTGATCGTCAGCGGGCCGTGGGCGAGCAGGTCGTAGGTCTCGTTGATGCTGCCGGCGGTGGAGTTCTCGATCGGCAGCAGCGCGAGGTCGGCGCTGCCGTCGGCGACGGCGGCGGCGGCGGCGCGGAACGTCTCGCAGCCGACCAGCCAGGCGCCGCCGGGGCGGCCGGCGTAGCGGCGCTGCGCGGCGAGGTGGCTGAAGCTGCCCTCGACGCCCTGGTACGTGACCCGCAGCGGCGCGTCGTCGCGGGCGCGCACGGTCGCCTCCTGGTGGGCGACCGACATGTCGAGGACGACCCGGTAGAGGCGCTCGATCTCGTGCGGATCGAGGCCGAGCTCGACGGCGTGCGCGCGCAGGCGGCCGAGCAGCAGCTCCTCGCGGGCGCGGTCGCGGAACGGGCTGGCGGCGGCGAGCTTGGCGGCGACCACGGCGTCGACGACCTGCAGGCGGTCGCGCAGCAGGCCGAGGATCTGGCGATCGATCGCCTCGAGGCGGTCGCGCAGCGCGGCGAGGTCGATGGCGCCCGAGGGCTCGCTCATCGATGGATCGTACCGCGGCACGCCGCGGGAGCCCGCCTGGCCGCGCCGGCCTGCAAGGCTGGCCCGAGCGGCGTCGCGGGCAGCGAGCCGGTGCCGGAGCGCCGCCGCGAGCCGCGGCCGTCCGGGACGAGGAGCCGCGCGGCGGTTCGGTTCCGGTCCACGGGCGTGCCGCGCCCCCGCGGGCAGGGCTCGCAGGGGCCTCCGGCTTTCGGCGGCGCGCGCCACGCGCGGAGGTCGGGGAGGCGCCGATCAGGCCGTCACGCGATCTCGATCTCGAAGCGGCCGACGCGCGAGGCGATCGGCACCTGCCGGCGGGCGAGCGTGCGCAGGAGCGGCAGCGGGTCGTGGGAGAACTCGACGACGCGGCCGGGGCCACCGTCGAGGACGTCGAGGACCGCGCACTCGTAGGCGAGGATCTCGCCGAGGTAGCGGATCGACGGCTTGCGGGCGGCGAGCCACTGGCCGAACGCGAGGGCGTCCCACGAATGGCGACGGGGACCGGCTCCGCGCCGTCGCGCGTGCGGCGCGTCGGCCGGCGCGTCGGCCGGTGCGTCGGCGGTCAGGTCGTCGTCGGGCGCGGCCACCGCCGCGTAGTCGGCGCACAGCGCGGCGAACGCGCCGGCGCCGCCGTGGTGATCGACGAGCAGCGCCACCATCGGCAGCGCGCGAGAGAGCCGGGCCGCGCGGGCGCCGGCCG
>DASZXE010000071.1:0-2001 GCA_035546475.1 Kofleriaceae bacterium | reverse complement strand
GGCGAGGAGGACGAGGGATGCGTCGACGCGGGCGCCGCCTCGGCGGCCGGCGGCAGCGCGGGCGGCGCCTCGACGACGGCCGGCGCGACCGGCGTCTTCTCGATGGAGGCCCCCGGCGCCGGCGCAGCAGCAGCAGCAGCGACCGGGCTGGCGACCGGCCGCGCGTCGACAGCCGCGCGCCGCGGCGTCGAGCGCAGGAGCGGCTCGAGCAAGGCCTCGCTCGGCGGCGGCTCCGTCCCCGCCGGCCGGCTCCTCGACGGCAGCCGCGGGAGGCCGACCAGCGGCCGCGTCACCGCGTGCGGCGACAGCATCGTCCTCGTCGGGGTGGCCGTCACGATCTCGTCGAGCGCGTCGTCGACCTCGGCCATCGACTGGAACCGCTTCGCGCGGTCCTTCACGAGCAGCCGCTCGAAGATGAGCCGCTCGAGCTCGGGCGGCACGTGCCGCTCGCCGAGCGGGCGCGGCGCCTCGTGGACGATCCGGTACAGGAGCGACCGCGCGTCCTCGTCGCCGGCGAACGGCCGCCGCGCGGTCAGCATCTCGTAGAGCAGCACGCCGAGCGCGTAGATGTCGGCCCGCTTGTCGACCGTCTCCGGCTCCGTGATCTGCTCGGGCGCCATGTAGTCGGGCGTGCCCGCGACCAGGTAGCGCTGCGTCTTGCTGAGGTCGACCTCGAGGAAGCGCGCGATGCCGAAGTCGAGGACCTTCACGTGGTCCTGCACGCCGTCCTTGTCGGTCAGGAAGATGTTGTCGCACTTCAGATCGAGGTGGACGATGTTCGCGTTGTGCGCGCACTCGAGCGCCGACGCGATCTGCCGCGCGATGCGCACCGCCCGCCGCACCGGCATGCCGCCGACCCGGTAGATCTCCTCGGTGAGGATCGCGCCCTCGAGGTACTCGAACACGATGAACGGCACGCCGTCGGGCGTGAAGCCCATGTCGGTCGCCTCGACGATGTGCGGGTGGCCGAGCGTGCCGGCGGCGAGCGCCTCGTTCATGAAGCGCTGCACCATCTCGGTGTCGGCGGCGAGCTCGCGGTGGAGCACCTTGAGGGCGAACCGCCGCTTGATGAGCACGTGCTCGGCGAGGAAGACCGTCCCCATCCCGCCGTCGGCGAGCTGCTGGAGGATCCGGTAGCGCCCGTCGATGATGTCGTCGGGGAGCAGCGCCACGGGCGCCGTCGGCAGGATGAGCGTGGGCACGGTGATCGATCGGTGAGCAAGTCGGGTGCCAGCGGTGAGCCCGCGCACGTGGCGCGGAGGCGGTCCGCCGCGGGTCAGTGGCGCTCGGCGAGCGCCTCCGCCGCGCGCGCTCCGCCGAACTTGTCGGGTCCGGGGCCGTCGGGGGCGTCGGCGGCCAGGTCGATGACCTGCTGGTTGGCGCCCGCCTTGATCCGGATGTGCGAGACCGCCGGCGCCGCGGTGTGCTCGCTCCAGGCGCGCACGGTGTAGGCGCCCGGGCGGAGGTGCTGGAACGTGAACGCGCCGTCGTCGCCGACGACGACGTAGTGCGGCGCGTCGACGACGACGATGTACGCCGACATGCTCGCGTGGATGTTGCAGCCCAGGCGGATCACGCCCGGCTTGGTGAAGGTGACCTCCCGCTGCTCGCCGCCTCGGTAGAGGCCGAGGTCGAACGGCGCCGCCTTCGACAGCGAGAAGACGTTGTGGAAGATGTGGTCGAAGTTGGGGAACGCCACCGTCGAGCCGACCGGCACCGCCAGGATGTGCGGCGCGAACGTCTTGTCGCGCTGCTCGACGACGCGGTGCTTGGCGACCCGCCTGGTGGCGCCGCGATCGGGCGTGAGCATGACGACCCCGAGGCCGTGGACGGCGCCGCCGCCGACCCGCAGCGTGCCGCGCAGCGACGCCGCCGCGGCGGTCGGCTTCGGCGCCGGGTCGTCGGCCTCCGAGTTGCCGACGGCGGCCGGCTGCGGCGCGACGTCGACGGCGACCGTCGGCGTGTCGGTGACCCGCGGCGGCGCGCCGTCGCGGAAGACCG
>DASZXE010000070.1:0-21020 GCA_035546475.1 Kofleriaceae bacterium | reverse complement strand
GCCATGGGCTGGTGATAGGATACGCCGCGTGTCACGCCTCCGGCTCGTTGCCGTGTCGACGATCTTGTTCGGGCTCGGCCTCGGCGCCGGCGGCTGCGCGGTGGTCCGGCCGTACCAGCGGCAGGACCTCGCGCGCCGGTCGATGACCCAGGACCGCGGCAAGGGCGAGGTCCGCGCCGACGAGCACCGCGCCAGCGCGCGCGAGGGCGCCGCGGGCGGGACGGGCGATCCGGGCGGCGGCTGCGGGTGCAACTAGTGCGCGCGACGGCGATCGCGTGCGCCGCCATGGCGGCCGTCGTCGTCGGGCTGGCCGCCGGCCGGGCGCGCGCCGACGGCGAGCTGAGCGCGCGCGGCATGTACTACAAGGAGAGGGCGACGCGCGTCGTCCAGCCGATGCTCGACGCGTCGTTCGACGTCGGCGATCGCGGCAGCGGCGATGCCCACTTCCTCGTCGACGCGATCACCTCCGCCTCGGCGGCGACCGGCTCGTCGGGGTCGGCCTTCACCGAGAAGCGGTACGAGGGTGGCGCCGGCTACCAGCGCGACCTCGGCCACGTCATCGTCGGCGGCCTCTTCCGCTACTCGACGGAGCCGGACTACCGCTCGGTCTACGGCTCGGCCCACGCCGACCTCGAGCTGTTCCAGAAGAACTTCACGCTGTCGGCGACGTTCGGCGGCGGCACCGACAAGGTCACGAACGCGGGCGCGCCCCCGATGGTGCCGCGCATCACCGGCCACCTGCGCACGCTGCTCGGCTCGCTGTCGGCGAGCCAGATCGTCAGCGAGCACGGCCTGGTCGGCCTCAGCTACGACCTCGTCCGCCTCGACGGCTACCAGCAGAACCCGTACCGCGTGGTGAGCGCCGGCGGCACGCTCGTCGCCGAGCGCCACCCGGACGCGCGCACGCGCCACGCGATCGCCGCGTCGATCCGCTGGTTCTTCCCGAAGCTCGACACGACGGTGATCGGCCAGTACCGCTTCTACGCCGACGACTGGGGGCTCGTCGCCCACACGCCGGAGGTGCGCGTCGTGAAGGACGTCGGCGACTACCTGACGTTCGGCCTGCGCTACCGCTACCACACGCAGCGCGCGGCCGACTTCTACAAGACGATGTACGCGTCGTCGGATCCGGCGGTCGAGCCGTACCTCAGCGACGACGCCAAGCTGTCGGCGTTCGACGGCCACCTGTTCGGCGCGCGCGCCGAGGTGAGCGGCGGCGCGCTCGGCCTGACCGGGCGGCTCGAGGCCGCGCGCGTCGAGCTGGTGGGCGAGTACGTCATCCAGCACAACCTCTTCGGCAATGCCGTGGTCTCCTATGCCGCGCTCGTCCTTCCCTTCGACTACTAGGCTGCGCGAGCGGCTCGCGATCGGCGCGCTGCTGGCGGGCGCCGCGCTCGCCGCCGGCTGCGGCGACGACGGCAACGGCGGCGACGTCGACGCGAGCCAGTGCGGGCCGGGCGGCGCGCCGGCGGACGGCCTCACGCTGACGGTCGACGGCGAGACCGTGACGTACGGCGGCTTCACCTCGTCGGTGAACAACGACTGCACGATCGCCGGCAGCGGCGTCATCAGCGTGTCGATCCACGCCACGCAGGTGAGCGGCACCGGCAGCTTCACGCTGTGCCTGCCGCGGCCCGATCTGCTCGGCGCCGCTCCGGTGCCGCTGGCGCCGACGAGGCTGCCGCCGCAGGCGGACGATCGGGTGCAGCTCATCGACTCGAGCGCGACCCTGTCGGGCGGGTGCACGCTCGCGCGGGATCCGGTCGCGCCACCGTCGGCGACGGTGACGTTCACCGGCTACTGCGCGGGTGGGACGGACCCGGCCGGCTACGCGCTCGGGATGAGCGGGACGATCGGCGTGACGCGGACGTGCGCCGGCAACAGCCTCGGCGTGAGCGCGGCGGTCGCCGGCACCGTGGCCGTCGCGGTGCAGTAGCGAGGCCGCGCGTGCGGACCGCCGCCTGCATCGCGATCGCAGCGGGGGTGGCCCTCGCACCCGCGCGTGCGCTCGCCGAGCCCGGGCCGCCGCCGGCGTCGGCGCCATCGCCATCGGGCTCGCCATCGCCATCGCCGCCGCCATCGCCATCGCCATCGCCATCGGGCTCGCCATCGCCATCGCCATCGGGCTCGCCATCGCCGCCGCCATCGCCGCCATCGGTGGGGCCGCCGAGCCGCGCCGGCATCGCCGCCGTCGCCACGCTGCCCGGCGACGCCTGGAGCGACCGCACCGGCGCCGCCGGCGGCGCGCTCGCCTGGCTCGAGGTCCCGCTGTCGTCGCGCCTCGCGATCACCGCGCGCGCGGGCCTCGTCCTGCACGCGCCGGCGACGATCGAGGCGGGCGCCCACCTCTGGCTGCTCGAGGCGCCCGTGCTCGGCGGCATCCGCCTCGCGTTGCCGCGCGCCGGCCGCCTCCACGCGATCGCGGGCGGCGACATCGGCCTCGTCGTCGCCCACGAGCGCGCCACCCTCGCCGGCGTCGCCGAGGGCGACACCTCGCTGCGCTTCGGCGCCGACCTGGTCGTCGGCCTCGCCTTCGATCGCGTCGCGGTCGAGGTCGGCCCCAGGATCGCCGACCGCACGGATCTCCATCACACCCTCGGTCTCCAGGTCACGGCCGCCGTCCGCCTGCGCTCCTGGTGACCGCTCCCCGGGCTCGCCGCTGGCGCAACGTCGCCGGGCGGCGGATCATCCAACGATGGTGACGAACGTGCTGGCCTGGACAGGCGTCGTCCCCGCGGCGATGACGCCCTACTTCGCGGCGTTCTGGTGCGGGTTCGGCTGGTGGCGCCGGCACCGCGCCGCGACGTACGCCATGATGTTCCTCACCGTCGCGATCATCGGCGTCGCCGCCGCCGTCGCGCACGAGCGCCTCTTCGCGGCGCGCCTCGTGCCGCCGTGGCCGGTGCAGGCCATCGGCTGGCTGCTGATCGCCTTCGCCTGGATCCTCGGCTGGATCGCCGACCGGCAGCTCGGCCTGCGCGTGCGCTCGTTCGCGCCGTTCTTCGACGAGCACGGGCGGATCGACCTGGTCACCACCGGCGCCTACCGGGTCGTGCGTCACCCGATCTACGCGGCGGGCATCGCGTGGCAGCTCGGCATCGCGCTCGTCACCGGCATCGCCGCGGTCGCCGCCGCCGCCGCCGTCTCCATCGCCGGCGCCGCCTGATTCACCCGTCACGAGGAGCGCCGCCTCCTCGAGCTCCTCGCCGATCCCGCCGCCTACCAGCGCTACCGCGCCCGCGTCCCCGCCCTCCTCCCCTGGCCCCGCCCCTGACCGAAGCCGACGCCGCACGCGCTCGGCCGGCTCAGCGGCGGAGGAGCTGGGCGAGCAGGAGGCCGTGGAACGAGTCGCCCGCGCAGCGGTAGAGCCAGCCGAGGTGCGTGTGGCAGCCGGCGCAGAAGGCGAGCTGCCAGTCGAAGCCGGGGAACCAGGAGAACGCGGCCTCCGGCGCGCCGACATGGCGGAGGCCGGTCGCGGCGCGGAAGCATCCGAGGTGGTGAACATCGCCGCCGGGGTTGACGAAGGTGTGCTCGTGCGCACCGCCGACCTCGATGCGGTGGTCGTCGTGGGTGATGGTCCGCTCGGAGGTCGCGCACACCAGCTCGTGGCCGCCGCCGGCGTCGTCTTCGCGCGCGTCCGTCGGCGTGGTCACCGGCGCCGCCGGCGCTGCGCCGTGCGCGCCCGGCCTCGCGACGATCTCGATCACCGCCAGCACCGCTCGATCGGGCCGCATCGGGCCGCCCGTTGCAAGCGCGGCGGCCTCTCGGCGACGCGTGCTACCGTCGATCGGCGTCATGAGGCGGTCGCTGGCAGAGCTGACGGACGTCGCGGAGCCGGCGTGGCCGCTGGTCCAGGGCTGGATCGCGGAGGCGACGAACCAGGTCGAGGTCCTGCCGCCGGCGGCGACCCGCGCCGACACGCTGTCCGGGTTGCAGGTCACGCTGTGGTCGGCGCTCGGCGCGATCGCCTACGAGACCGGCGGCCTGCTCGTCGATCACGGCTGGGTGCGCGTGCTCGGCAGCGGTCATCCGCGGTTGCCGCGCGAGCTCATCGGGTGGAACCAGCAATGCCTCGGCCCCCGCGAGCGGCCGTACTGGCTCGTCGCCGACGACGTAATCGGCGGCTTCTACGCGCTCGACGTCATCGCCTGGGGCACCGCGCACGTGCACTACTTCGCGCCGGATAACCTGGCCTGGGAGGACACCGGCCTCGGCTACGGCGCCTTCGTCGAGTGGCTTCTCACCGGCGACCTCGACGGCTACTACGCCGACTATCGCTGGAGCGGCTGGCAGGCGGAGGTCGAGGGCGTGGTGGGCGACCGCGCGTACTCGATCGCGCCTCCGCCGATCGCGAAGGACGCGCCGTACGCGCAGCGTTCGCGGCAGCTCGTGCCGGTCGCCGGGCTGTACGCCCTGTACCAGGACCTCGGTCGTCAGCTCGCGGACGTGGCCGACGGCGACTGGTTCGTCCTTCGCTTCAAGGATTGAGGCTCCGAGCGCAGCTCGGGCCGGGGTTGCTCTGACCGAGATCGGTCCCGAGGTCCTCCTCGGGCCCGATCGATCGACGAGAGGGTTGGCATCCTGGCCAACCCGGTGAGGCTCCGAGCGCAGCTCGGGCCGGGGTTGCTCTGCCCGAGATCGGTCCCGAGGTCCTCCTCCGGCCCGATCGATCGACGAGAGGGTTGGCATCCTGGCCAACCCGGTGAGGCTCCGAGCGCAGCTCGGGCCGGGGTGGCTCTGACCGAGATCGGTCCCGAGGTCCTCCTCCGGCCCGATCGATCGACAAGAGGCTTGGCATCCTGGCCAACCCTGTGTGCCGGCGGGATCGGTCCGGAGCGCGATCCGGGGCCTTCGGCGAGGAGGACGAGGCGCATGAGTGGTTGCCACGCGCGGGCGACGCCCGAGCCGCGGTCCACTCCGTCCTCACGGTATCCGCCCCCGTCCGCGCACCGCCGAGGACCCGATGACGCTCCGATCCACGGTGACGCTCGCGCTCTACTTCGTCGCGGCGTGAAGGTCGGTGCGGCTGGCGCGGGCGACGTGGACACCGCTGGCGAGGACGAGCGCGGCGCCGAGGGCGGCGAAGCGGCCCATCGGCTCGCGCCAGACGAGCGCGCCGATCGCGACCGCGACCAGCGGCTCGAGGTAGGTCAGCATCGCGGCGGTCGCGCTGGCGACGCGCGCGACGCCCCACACGAAGGCGATGCCGCCGAGCGCGCCGAGCGTGACGCCGCCGAGCGCGACCAGCGCGACGCTGCCGGGCGTGAGCGGCCCGCCGGCCGCCAGCGCGAACGGCAGCATGAGCGCGGCGGCGCCGAACGAGTGGTAGCTGACCGCGCGCGCGGCGCCGATCGCCGTCGACAGCCGCCGCACGGTGAAGACGTTGCCCGCGTACGCGACCGCGCTGGCCGCGCCGAGCGCGCCGCCGACGAGCGCGCCGTGGTTGCCGTGCCACGGCTCGAGCACGAGCGCGAGGCCGCCGATCGCGACCAGCGCCGCCGGGATGGCGCCGGGCGTGCGCCGCCGATCGATCCACGGCGCCAGCACCGCGACCAGCACCGGGGCGAGGTAGTGCGTCAGCACCGCGATCGCGACGGTCGTGTGGGCCATCGCCGCGATGAAGCAGTAGAGGTTGGTCGCGTCGAACAGCGCGTTGCCGGCGAGCAGCGCGAGCGCCCGCCGGTCCCAGCGCACCGGTCCGCCGCGCAAGGCCAACGGCAGGGCGGTCAGGCCCATCGCCAGGAAGATGAGCGCGCCGCCGGTCGCCGACGGCAAGCCGGCCGGCCGCAGGAAGAGGCTCCAGCCTCCCCACGCCGCGGCCGCGCCGGCGACGGCGGCCAGCGCGGGCAGCGGACGTTCGGCGGGCACCGCCTCCACTCTACGCACGCGGCGCGCCGTCAGAGCCTGTGAAGCATCACAGGCTCTCTTTCGATCGATCGGCACCGGGGCGAAGCACCCCGGTCCCGATCTCGACACAGAGCAATCCCGGGTCGAGCTGCGCTCGACACCTCAGGTCGCCGGCGCGAGCGGCGCGAGCAGATCGTCGAGCTCGCGCTCCGACAGCGCGGTCGCGGAGGCGGCCCCCTGCGCGAGCAGCGCGTCGGCGAGCCGGCGCTTGCGGGCCTGCAGCCCCATCATCCTCTCCTCGACGGAGCCGGCGACGATCAGGTTGAACGCGAACACCGGCTTCTTCTGGCCGATCCGGTAGGCGCGGTCGGTCGCCTGCGCCTGCGCCGCCGGGTTCCACCACGGATCGTAATGGATGACGGTGTCGGCGCTCGTCAGGTTGAGGCCGGTGCCGCCGGCCTTCAGGCTGATGAGGAAGACGTCGGCGGCGCCGCGCTCGAAGGCGTCGATCGGCCGCTGCCGATCGGTCGTCGCGCCGGTCAGCGTCAGGTGGCGGATGCCGTCGGCGAGCAGGCCCTCGCTGAGCAGGCCGAGCATGCGCGCGAACTGCGAGAAGACCAGGATGCGGCGGCCGGCGGCGAGCTGCTGCCGGCACAGCTCGAGGAAGAGCTGGTGCTTCGCCGAGACGGTGACGTCGCGCGCCGCCTCGACGGAGGTGACCAGCCGCGGGTCGCAGCAGACCTGGCGCAGCTTGAGCAGCGCGTCGAGGATCGCGATCTGCGCGCCGGCGAGGCCGCGCTGGCGGATCTGCGCGCGCACCTCGGTGTGCGCCGACACGCGGATGCTCTCGTACAGCTCGCGCTGCGCGCCGGTCAGCTCGACGGCGCGGACCAGCTCGGTCTTGGCCGGCAGCTCGGGCGCCACCGCGTCCTTCGTGCGGCGGAGGATGCACGGGCGCACCCGGTCGCGCAGCGCCTGCAGGCGCGCGGCCTCGCCGTGGTCCTCGATCGGCACCTGGTAGCCGGCGCGGAACTCGTCGCGCGTGCCGAGCATGCCGGGGTTGAGGACGTCCATCAGCGACCACAGCTCGCCGAGGTGGTTCTCGACCGGCGTGCCCGACAGCGCGATCCGGTGGCGGGCGCGCAGCTTGACGATCGCCTCGCGCGCGAGGCTGCCCGGGTTCTTGATCGAGTGCGCCTCGTCGAGGACGAGGGTCGACAGCTCGTGCGCCGCCAGCTCCTCGACGTCGCGCCAGACGAGCGGGTAGGTGGTGATCGCGACGTCGAGCTCGTCGAGCCGCGCGAGCCGCTCGCGGCGATCGCCGCCGGTCAGCGCCGCGACCCGCAGGCCGGGCGCGAACCGCTCGACCTCGCGCACCCAGTTGCCGACGACGCTCGTCAGCGTGATGACGAGCGCGGGCCGATCGAGGCGGCCGGCGGCGCGCTCGGCGACCAGGTGCGCGATCGTCTGCAGCGTCTTGCCGAGGCCCATGTCGTCGGCGAGCACCGCGCCGGTGCCGCACGCGCGCAGGTGCTGCAGCCAGTCGACGCCCTCGCGCTGGTACGGGCGCAGGTCGGCGCGCAGCTCGTCGAGGCGGGCCGGCTCGGCGGTGGCGGTGGGCCGCGGGCCGAGCGCGAGGTCGTAGCCGCGGTCTCGCAGGTGGGTCGCGCCGCGCCAGCGCACGCGGCGGACCGGATCGTGGAGCGCGGCGCCCAGCTCGGCGAGCGCCGCGGCGCGGGCGACCGGCGCCGCGAGCCGCGGGCCGCCGTCGTCGCGGTAGAGCTCGCGCAGCACGCGCAGGACCAGGCGGAGGCGCTCGGGCGGGACCGGCAGGTAGCGGCGATCGCCGACCGGCACCGCGATGCAGCGGCGCGGCGTGCGCGCGAGCTGATCGAGGCTGCCGGCGCCCTCGAGGATGGTGAGCAGCGCGGGCAGCAGATCGACGCGGTGGCCGTCGACCTCGATGCCGAGCTCCAGGCTGAACCAGTCGGAGCGCGCGCCGCCCTCGCCGACGTCGACGTCGATCGCGGCCTCCGGCTCGACGGTCTGCCACGGGTAGTCGGCGGCGATGTCGACGGTCCAGCCGAGCGCGCGGAGCTGCGGCACCGCGTGGGCGGTGAAGCCGCACAGCGCGTGGACGTCGCGATCGAGGCGGACCGCGTAGTCGACCGGCGGATCGCAGGCGACGTCGTCGAGGCAGGCGAGGTCGATCGCGCCGAGGCTCTCGAGGACGCGGCGCGCCTGGGTCTCGGCGCCGCGATCGCGCGCGACCGCGGCGGGCGCGCGGCCCTGCGCGGGCACCCGCACGCCGCCGTAGTCGAAGGCGAGCGTCAGGGTCGCGGCCTCGAGCTCCTCGCCGTCGAGCCAGATCGTGGTCGCGGCGAGCCGCACCGCCGGCCGCATCGCCGGCGCCGCCTGCGTGGAGGCCGCGGTCGCGGGCGCGGGGAACGACGAAGGGATCACCCGAATCCACTATCAGCCGGGGATCGCGCGGGCCACCTTTCGGCCGCCTCGTCGTCGACGGGAGAGATCCGGACGCGCGCGGCGTGCGACGGGTGATCCCGCCCCTTGACAGGATCGCGGAGCGTGTTCCGCGAGGTCGCCGGCCATCGTCACGGAGCGGATGACGGCCGGCGCGCGCGCCACGTCTTGAAGGATCAGGAAACCGCGCCGCGGGACCGGTGTCGCAACGATATCGGTCCCGGAGGCGGGGTCGAAGCAGCTACCGTCCACCGGGGGACCTCGACGATGCGCAAGATCTGGATCGCCGCCGGGCTCGCTGTCGCCGCCGCCGTGGCCATCGCCGTCGGCTGGCGGCTGCGCTCGCACGACGACTGGCCCGCTCACGACGGCAAGCTGCGCCAGACCGTCGAGGTCGAGGCGAGCGGCCTGCGCCGCGGCGGCCCCGGCACGCTGGCGCTCACCGCCACCGGTCACTACGTGCCGAAGGGCGCCGACGCGATCGCGGACCTCGCGGTGCCGCGCATCTCCGACGTCGCGCTCACGCTGGTCGACGCCGCCGGCAAGGAGACCCGCGTCGCCTTCACCGCGCCGAAGCGGACCGGCCGGGTCACGCGCGGCGAGGTCACGCTGCCCGACGTCCCCGACGGTGACTACCACCTGCGCGTCGATTATCGCACCCGGCTCGGCCCGGGCGAGGTCGACGTGCCGCTCGCGCTCTACGCGCCGGCGCGCATCCACGTGATCACCGACCGCCCGCTGTACGAGCCGGGCAACCGCGTGCGCTTCCGCGCCGTCGTGCTGCGCGCGCACGACCTCGCGCCGCTCGACGGACGGCCGGGCACCTGGGTCGTCACCGATCCGGCCGGCAACGTGCTCCTCGAGCAACGCGCCGACGCCGGGCCGTGGGGCGTGATCGCCGGCAGCTTCCTCCTCGAGCGCGCGGCCGACCCCGGCGACTGGAAGGTCGCGTGGCGCTCGGGCGATGCCGTCGACGAGCGGACCTTCGCCGTCCGCACGTTCACGCTGCCGCGCTTCCGCGTCGAGGCGAGCGCCGACCGGCCGTACTACCACCGGCTCGACACGCCGACGGTGCGCGGCTCGGTCGTCTACAGCTCGGGCGCCCCGGTCGCGGGCGCCGAGCTGGCGATCGACTGGAAGGTGAGCGGCGACTGGCCACCGCCGACGGCGTGGCTGCACGGGGACCCGCACGGGGGCCTGCCCCAGCACGCGGTCGCCGGCGCCAACGGCCGCTTCGAGCTGACGCTGCCGTCGATCCCGGCGGACCTCGTCGGCAATGCCACGCTGACGGGGCGGATCTCCGCCGTCGATCCGGCCGGCGATCGCGTCGAGGGCCAGGTCTCGGTGCTGCTCGCCGCCGATCGCATCGCCGTCAGCGCGGTCACCGAGGTCGGCGACGGCCTCGTCGGCGGCAGCAACAACCGCGTCTACCTGCGCGTCACGCGGCCCGACGGCCAGGTCATCCCCGACGCGATGATCCACGTGAAGCGCGCGTGGCAGCCCGACGATCCGGGCGTCGACGCGCGCCTCGACGTCGACGGCGTCGCCGCGCTCCAGCTCGATCCCGGGCCGCCGGTCAACGTCGTCATCCCCGCCTTGCCGTACCGCCCGCCGGTGCTGGCGCCGGTGGTCAGCCGCGACGAGCCCGACGAGATGATCGCCGGCGACGGCGCCACGCTCGCGGACCAGCTCGAGCTCGATCGCTGGCTCGCGCCGCTGGCGAGCTGCGCGCGGTGGACCGTCGACAACGACGTCACGGTGCCGGTGGCGGTGCGGGTGAGCGCCGCCGGTGCGCTGACCGCGGTGGCGAGCACTGCCGGGGGGCCGCTCGCGCGCTGCGCGGTCGACGTCGTGCGCGGGCGCCGGCTGCCGGCCGGCCGCGAGCGGCTCTACTCGATCGCCTTCACGTTCCAGAACCCGGCGACGCCGAGCCTCGAGGCCTCGGTCGAGAGCGCGCCGTCCGCCGCCGACGACACCGACACCGACGACACCACCGACACCGACACCACCGACGCCGACGACTCGAGCGACGGCACCACCGACGACAACGCGGACGCGGACGGCGACGGCGTGCCGGACCGGCTCGGCCACGCGGTCGATACGATGGCGCTGCGCGCGCGGAGCTGCCTGCCGGCCGGCGCCGACGGCTCGCTGCCGCGCGCGCTCTCGTGGCAGATGCAGCGAGGTCAGAAGGAGATCCTGCTCGGGCCGTGGATCGCGGACCCGGACGTCGACGGCGGTCCGTGGGTGGCGGCGGCGCTGGCCTGCGTGACGCGCGAGGCCGGCGCGACGCGCATCGTCCTCGCGCACCCGGCGCGCTCGGACCGGCTCGGCCTCATCCGCTTCACGATCCACGCGCCCACCGTCGAGGACGAGGAGCGCCCGCAGGCGACCACGATGCTCGGCTACGAGCTCGAGGTCACCGCCGACCTGCCCGACGAGGTGGTGCCGCACCCGTCGACGCGCCTGCGCCTCCCGCCGGGCACGGTGCCGGCGCTGCGCCTGCGCGTCGCGCCGGTGGTGGCGGCCGCCGGCCAGCAGGTGACCGCCGAGCTGATCCGCGGCCCCGACTTCGCCGCGCAGGGCCGCCCGCTGCCGGCGGAGCTGTCGCTCACCTGCGGCAAGGGGATCGTGAAGCAGAAGGTCGACGCGAAGCACCAGGCGATCCTGACGCTGCCCGCCGACGCGGACGGCTGGTGCCAGGTCGACGGCGGCGACGCGCGCGCGCTCGTCTACGTCGCGCCGAAGGCCGGGCTGACGGTGTCGGTGACGCCGGGCCGCGCGACCTACGCGCCGGGCGAGCAGGCGGAGCTGACGATCCACACGCTCGTCGGCGGGCAGGGCGGACCGGCGGCGGTCGGCCTGTTCGGCGTCGACGACAGCCTCGGTCAGCTCGTCGCGCTGCCCGGCGCCGACGACCTCGCGCGCGTGCGGCCGGCGGTCACGACGCCGACGCCCGCGTTCGGCGTCCTCGACGGCCAGGCGCTGACGCTCGGCCGCATCCGCGGCGCGAACGCGGCGGCGGCGACCGTGCTGCGCGTCGGCACGATCCCGACCGCGCCGGACCTCGACGCGGTCGTGTCGGCGAAGGCGGCCACGCAGTTCGATCCGGTCGAGGAGCTGACCGAGCGCTTCTACGACGTGCTCGCCGAGCTGCACGCGCAGACGCGCGCGTGGGAGGCGTCGGCGCCGCCCGGCGAGCTGATGCGCCCGGCGACGATGGCGCGGCTGTGGAAGCAGGCGCTGGCCGCGTGCGCGGCCCGCGGCGAGCCGGTGGTCGACGCGTTCGGCCGCAAGCTGCGGCTGTCGCGGCTGCCGCCCGACCTGCTCGCGTTGACCGATCCGCGCGCGGTGGTCGTCGTCGGCACCCGCCTCCCCGAGGACGTCGAGGACTGGGCGGCCTGGGTCGCCAAGGAGAAGCCATGAGCAAGTCCCACGCAGGCTCGCTGGCGGTCGCCGGCGCGGCGGCCCTGGTCGTCGCATGTCACGGAGGCGGCGCCGATCGCGATCGCAAGGCGGCCTCGTCGTCGAAGGAGGCCGCGCTCAGCGCCGCCGAGCGGGCGGAGCTCGACGCGCTCCGCCAGCGCGCCGCCGAGGAGGAGAAGAAGAAGAAGGCCGCGCGCGACGTCGCGCGCGGTCAGGCCCAGCTCGGCATGACGATGGAGGAGCTGGAGGAGGCCAACGGCAACCTCACCATCGCGCTCGCCGAGGCGAACGACGGCCGGCGTCCTGGACATCGCGCCGCGCCGTCGAAGGTGCTGGCCGACGACGACAAGGACGCGCCGCCCGGCCGCGATCCCGAGGATCCGACCCGCGCCTGGTTCCCGGAGACGTTCCTCTTCGAGCCGCTCGTCGTCACCGACGCGTCCGGCGCGGCGACGGTGCCGGTGCGGGTGCCCGATCGGCTGACGACCTGGCGCGTGCTCGCGCTCGGCCACACGCGCGGCGGCGCGCAGGGCGGCGCGGTCACCAGCTTCCTGTCGACGCTGCCGACCTACGTCGACGTCGTCGCGCCCGAGCAGCTCCTGCGCGGCGATCGCGTGCGCCTGCCGGTGCAGCTCGTCGACACGACCGATGCGCCGGTCGCGACCGCGCTGTCGGTGACGGCGAGCAACGCGACGGTGAGCGGCGGTGGCGGGCCGCGCACGATCCCGGCGCACGGCAGCCTCGTCGATCACCTCGACCTCGCCGCCGACCGGCCGGGCACGATCGAGCTGAAGGTCGGGCTGCGCGGCGGCGATGCGGTCGCCCACCGCATCACCGTGCTGCCGACCGGCAAGCCGATCGTCACCACGCGCAGCGGCACGCTGGCGGCGCCGCGCACGCTGTCGATCACCGGGCCGGCGGGCTCCGATCCGGCGACGGATCGGGTGCGGCTGCAGGCGTTCCCCGGCGCGCTCGCGCTCCTTCGCCAGGAGCTGGCCGTGTGCACCGCGCGCGGCGGCGTCGCCGACGACGCGTACGCGCTCTACCTCGGCGGCCGGGCGACGGCGCTGCTGGCGGCGCTCGGCGGCCAGGCCGACGCCGACTCGCTCGGCGATCTGGCGATGCTGACGACCCAGCGCGCGGTCCGCGACGCGCGCACGCTCGACCTCGAGCCCGCGACCCTGCTGACCGAGGCCGCGCTCGCGCACGCCGACAGCCCGGTGCTGGCCCGGCTGGGCGAGCGCGCGGCCGCGTACCTCGCCGGTGCCCAGCGCCCCGACGGCACCTTCGGGGGCGGCGACGGCTGGACGCTGCAGCGGGTGCTGGTGGCCACCGCCGACGCGACGCGCGCGGTCGGGTCGGCGACCGGCACCCCGGCCGCGGCCTCGCGGGCGCAGGCGGTCGCGATCCGCGCCTCCGGCGTCTTCGAGCGGTACGACGCGCAGATCGTCGACGGCTACACGGCGGCGGCGATCGTGGTCAGCGGCGCGGTGCCGGCGCCGCAGGCCGAGCGGCTGCGCGCCAAGGTGCGCGAGGCGATCACCGCGGACGCCACCGATCCCGACGCGGGGCGCTACCTCGCCGTGCCCGCCGGCGTGGTCCGCTCCGACGGCGTCGCGCCGTCGCGCGCCGAGGCCACCGCGCTGGCCGCGCTCGCGCTCGCCGACGATCCAGGCAGCGCGACGATCGTCGCCGACCTCGGCGCGACGCTGCTCGGCGCCTACGATCCGAACCTCGGCTGGGGCGACGGCCGCGCCAACCTCGTCGCGATGCGCGCGGTCGTCCAGCTCTTCAAGACGCCGATCGCGAGCCCGGTCCACATCCTGCTGACGATGGACGGCACGCCGATCGCGTCGGGGACGCTGGCGGCCGATCAGGTGAAGGACGTCCTCACCCTCGACGCGGCGGCGCCCGGGCTCGCCGGGCCGCACGCGTGGAAGGTCGTCGCCGATCCGCCGGTGCCCGGCCTCGGCTACGCGCTCGCGCTCGAGAGCTGGGTCCCGTGGCCCACCGACGAGCGCGCCGAGGGCCTCGAGCTGTCGGCGCCGCCGGCGATCGCCGGCAAGGTCGGCGCGCCGGTCGACGTCGCGCTGCACGCCGCCGCGCCGTCGGGCCTGCCGCTCACGGTTCGCTACGCGCTGCCCGCCGGCGTCCAGGCCGACACGCCGACGCTGCAGGCGCTGGTCGACGCCAAGAAGGTCACCCGGTTCGTCGTCGCCGCCGACGCGATCGAGCTCGACGTGCCGCCGCTCGAGCCGGGCGCGGTGTTCGAGGCCACGCTGCGGCTCGTCCCGACCCTCGCGGGCACGCTCCACACCTCCGCCTCGTCGATCCGCGGCGGCGCCACCACCGTCCACGTCCCGCCGGCCACCTGGACGATCGAGTAGCGCCGCGGCCGGCGACGCTCAGGCGAGGCCGCGGCGGAGCCGGTCGCGCGGGCGCCAGTCGTCGACGGGATCGCGCGGGTGGATCGGCCCGTCGAAGGTGAGGCGGTAGGCGGCGTCGAAGTCGGTGGCGCCGCGCGTGCGGACGAACAGCGTCTTGCGGTTGTACGGCGCGAAGAACAGCAGGAACGGGAAGAAGTTCTTCACGACGACGATGTCGGCGTCCCAGATCGACAGGCCGACGTCCTTGTAGAACGCGGGCCGCATCACCATCGCCGGCCCCTCGGTGACGACGACGCGCAGGTCGCCGACCTCGAGCACCGCGACCCGGCGGAAGCCGCGCAGCTCGTGCTTGCTGGCGACGCGCGCCCGCACCGCCAGCGGCGGCCCGCTCACCGGATCGAGCTTGCCGCCGAGCGTGACGTCGACGGTGTCGCCGGCGGCGCGCGGCCACACCGCCGCGATCGTGTCCGGATCCCGGACAGCCGCGTAGGTCCGCAGGCCGCCGCCGTGGAGGACGAGCGCGCGCAGCAGGTGCGTCGAGTCGCCGGGCGCGCCCGCGGTCACGACGTCGGAGGCGTCCGCCATCATCACGACGCCCAGCGCCCGCCGCACCCGCGCCGCCCGCGCCTGCGCGATCGCCTCCTCGGCCGACAGGAACGCCGGCGGCTGCTCGTGGCGGCGCGCCCAGCACAGCTCCGCGAGCTCGTCGGCGAGCCGCTCGGCGGCGCCGCGGTCGCGGTCGGCGATCGCCAGCGTCGACCAGCCGAGCGCCGGATCGTCGTTCCACGGGTGGACCATGAACGTCGACGCCGACAGCGCATGGCCGCGCCGCTCGGCCGCGCGCATCCGCCGGAACACCGCGCGCATCGGCGCCAGGAAGTCGATCGTCTTGCCGCCGCCGAGCAGGATCGGCAGCGACCGCCACGCGACCTCGGGCCGCAGCTCGCCGGCGGCGATGCCGGCCAGCAGCTCGCCCGCCTTGCGCCCGGTGCGCGCGTGATCGCGGTGCGGGTTCGTCTGGTACCCGACGATCGCGTCGGCCGCCTCGACCCGCGCGCGGGTCAGGTTCGCGTGCAGGTCGTGGCTGACCACCACCGGCGCGCCGGCGGCCGCCCGCGCCTCGCGGATGAGGACGCTCTCCGGATCGCGCACGCCGGCGACGCCGAGCGCGCCGTGCAGCGCCAGGTAGACCCCGTCGAGGCCGCCGTCGGCGCGCGCGCGCCGCAAGGACGCCGTCAGCCGCTCGACCAGCCCGTCGAAGCAGGCGCGCGACAGCGGCCCGCCCGACGACGCCCACGCCGACAGCAGCGGCACCGGCACCGCGTCGCCGCGCGCCGCGATCGCGTCGCAGAAGCCGGCCAGCTCGGCCTTGCGGAAGAAGCCGGCGACCTCGTGGCCGCCGTCGCGCAGGGCCGCCCGCAGCGCGTCACCTTCGAGGTAGTGGCTGTCCTCGAAGTCGGCCAGCTCGGTCGGCACCGGGCACAGCGCGTTCGACTCCTGCATGATGCGGGCGCAGGCGAGGCGGCGCGACATTCAGGCCTTCTTCCGGCGCAGCCGGTCGCGCACCGCCGCCACCGCGTCGAGCGCCGCGTCGAGCTTCGCGCCGTGCTTTGCCATCAGCTTGCCGAGCCGATCGTCGGCGCCGCCGGTCAGGTCGGGCACGACCGCGCCCGGCGCGTACATCGCCTCGAGCATGCCGCGCACGCCCCGCTTGACCAGCCCGCGCACCGGCAGCTTCGCCATCATCCCGTACATCGGCGCGGCGCCGGTGCCCGCCTGCTCCGGGTGCGCCGCGACCTCGGCGGTCGCCGCGGCGACGTCGGCGACGTACGCGTCGGCGATCGGCGCGTGCGCCGCCGTGCAGGTCAGGTGCACGCCCGCCGGGTGCTGCGTGCGATCGACCGACCAGCCGCGCGCCTCGAGCCCGTCGGCGATCCGGTACGGATCCGGCCCGCCGGGCGCGGCGCCCCAGGCGACGATCGTGCCGTCGCCGTCGCCGATCAGCCGCAGCCCCGGCACCCTCGCGACGCCGGCCCGGATGCGATCGGCGGCGCCGACCGCGTCGCGCGTCAGCCGCAGGTAGCCGTCCTCGCCGACCGCCTGCAGCGCCGCCCACGCGGCCGCGATCGGCCCGCCCGGCCGCGTGCCGAGCAAGGTCGGCGACGCGTAGATGCCGCCGGGGAAGTCGGCCGCGACGAAGAACTGGTGGCGCATGTCGGCCATCGAGCGCCACATCAGCACCGAGGCGCCCTTGCCCGCGTAGGCGTACTTGTGGAGGTCGGCCGAGATCGACGTCACCGCCGGCACCCGGAAGTCCCACGGCGGCACCGCGCGGCCGAGCCGCTCGAGCCACGGCAGCACGAAGCCGCCCACGCACGCGTCGACGTGCAGCGGCAGCCTGTGGCGCAGCGCCAGCGCGCCGACCTCCGCGATCGGATCGACGACGCCGTGCGGGTACTGCGGCGCCGACGCGACGATCGCGATCGTGCGCGGGCCGATCGCCCGCTCGAGCTCGCGGACGTCGAGGCGCTGCTGCACGTCGACGTCGACCTTGCGGAGGCGCACGCCGAAGTAGTGCGCGGCCTTGTCGAACGCGGGATGGATCGTCCGCGCGCAGGCGATCTCCGGCCGGCGGATCCACGGCCGCGCCCGGCGCGCGCGGTCGCGGTACGCCGCCACCGCGACGAGGATCGACTCGGTGCCGCCCGACGTCACCGCGCCGACCGCGCTCTCCGGCCCGTGGAAGAGCGACGCCGCCATCTGGGTCAGGTCCGACTCCATCCGGCGCAGGCTGCGGAACGCCATCGGGTTGAGCAGGTTCGCGCTCGCGTAGAGCGCGTGCGCGCGGGCGAGCAGCTCGGCGTGGGCGTCGCCCGCGTGGTAGACGAGCGAGAAGACGCGGCCGTGCTTCCAGTCGGTGTCGCCGGCGGCGAGCGCCTTCAGGTCGGCGAGCAGCTCCTCGGTGGGGCGGCCGTGGGCGGGGATCGCGGGGCGCGTCATCGGCCGACCTTCGCCTCGAACGTGAGGGTGATGATGTTGTTGGTGCCGTGGCCGCGCACGTTCGACGGCGGGCTGGTGATGCTGTCCGTGATCGTCGGGATGAAGAACCACTGGTGCAGGTAGGTCGCGCCGATGCGGTAGCGGCCGCGCTGGTAGCGGAGGCCGCTGCGGATCGCGACGTGGCTGAACGTCGGCTGGTCGAGCGTGACCGTCTCCGGCGGCGCCGGCGTGCGGTCGTAGTGGCCGCCGGCCATCAGCTCGAGGCCGGGCAGCGCGGCGAGGTCGTGCACGCGCACGCCGCCCGAGAGCTGCTGCGCGTCGTGGAAGTTCTTCGGCGTGTCGAGCTGGCTGACGAGCGCGATGCCGTCGATGTCGGTGTGCTGGCTCTTGTACTGGCGGTAGAGCCAGTAGCGGAAGTCGAAGCCGATCTCGACCTTCGGGTGGACGTCGTAGTTGGCGCCGGCGTGGAAGGTCCACGGCAGGACGAGGCCGGTGCGCGCGATGCCGTTGTAGGTGTCGCCGGGGTTGGGCGCGTCGTCGCTGTAGACCAGCTTAATCGGCCCCTCGAGCGTCGGGTCGACGCGGGCGATCACCGCGGCGCCGAGCGACAGCTTCTTCGTCGGCTGGACGAGCAGGCCGGCGTTCCACGCGAGCTTCCAGTCGCTGCCGTCGAGGGTCAGCTCCGGCTTCGAGCCGGTGATGACGCTCGCGTCGAACGGCGGCGTCGACGGATCGTTGTCGTTGTCGATCAGCGGGAAGACGTAGCGGTGGCCGTGCACGCGCACGTTGAGCAGGCCGGCGCCGGCGCCGACGCTCCACACGCGGTTGATGCGGTACGCGGCGCTGAGCTGGCCGAGCGGCGAGACGACGTAGCCGTCGATCAGGTGGTAGCGGGTGACCGCGTCCTCGTCGAAGGAGGCGCCGGTCGCGTTGGTGACGTACGTCGACGCCGCCAGGTAGAGCCGGTCCGGGATCGCCTCGTAGGTGACGACCAGCATCGGGATGACGGCCATCGCGCGGGTCGGCCGCACGGTCGGGTAGTAGCCGTCGGCGTCCGGCTGGACGTCGGTGATGAAGCGATCGCTGCCGTCCCAGGTGTGGAGCTGGAAGTCGGTGCGCAGGAGCGCGAGCCCCATCGACGTGTAGAGGCGCACGCCCGGCAGGAGCACGAGGCCGGCGGGGTTGTGGAAGACCGCCGCCGGCTCGTCGGGGCGGCCGACGACCGCGCCCATGCCGGTGCGGCGGGCGCCCATCTCCGGGACGCCGAAGCCACCGGCGCGGGCGCCGGCCGGCGCCGTGGCCGCGAGGGCCAGCACGCTGGCGAGGGTACAGACGCCGAGGCGTGCTCGCATCGAGCGAGCATCGATGGAATCGCGCGCGCCTGCAACCGGGGCGCGCGGCGGAGGCGTCGATCGACGCGGTCAGACGTGATCGGGGCGGTCGCGGCAGACGCAGGGGTCAGGCGCCGGCGGAGCGTCGAGGTCGGGGACGCTGGCGTCGATCGGCGGCGGCGGCGGCGCGTCGATCGGCGGCGGGGCGGGCGCGTCGATCGGCGGGACGCCGGCGTCGATCGGAGGAGGAGGAGGAGGCGGCGCGTCGATCGGAGGAGGAGGCGGCGCGTCGATCGTCGGCGGCGGAGGTGGAGGCGCGTCGATCGGCGGCGGCGGCGGCGGCGGCGCGTCGATCGGCGGCGGCGGCGGCGTGCCGGAGCCCGCCGAGGTGCCCGGCTCCGGCTCGCTGACCGGCGCGCGGTCACTGTTGGTCTGCGCGCGCGGCACCGGTGGCTCCGTCGGGCACGTGCAGGTGCCCGGCCCGAGCTCGCCGGTGTTGTAGGCCATCAGATCCTCCGCCAGGCTGCGGAGGCGCTGATCGAGCGCGGCGTCGTTCGCCACGTCGGCCGGCGAGAACGTGCGGAAGAGCTGCTCGGCGGTGTTGTACGAGTCGTCGATGTCGCCGGAGTCGGCCCCGTTGAGCTTGTTGAGCTGCGCCGCGATGAAGTGATAGGCGCAGAGGTAGTAGGCCTCGTTCGCCGGCGGGCGGAGCAGCACCTCTCGGTAGGTGAGGCCGCTGTGATAGAACATCGTGTCCTGGCCGGCCGGCGGATTGACGCCGTTGTCGAGCGCTTCCCACGCGGGATGGGTCGGGCTGAGCAGCCAGTAGCAGCCGAGGTGCGTGCAGTCCTCCTCGCCCGGCTGCGGCTCGCCGGCCAGCAGCGACTGATCGAGCCGCTTGCCGCATCCGCCGAACGCGGCCGCCGACACGACGGAGGCGCCGAACAGCAGGGCGAGGAACTTCTTCATGGATGCGGCTCCGGTCACTGGGCGGAAGGTAGGGGAACGTCGCGAGGTGTCCGTGAGGGATGTACGGCTTACCTGCGACGCCGGACGCCTACCTATGACCGTCAGTAACTGAAGCTACCCGTGCGGCCGAGACTGTCAACGGAATAGGGGTGCGACACGCTTTTTTGCTGGGATCACGAGGAAATGACCATGACAGGTAGCCCCATCGCTACCCGTCGGCCGGCCCGATCTGGCCGCCTAGAAATGTGATCTGACAACGTAGGATTTCAGGACACTGCCGGGTCCGACCAGTGTGCCAGTGCGATGTTCGAGGCTCGACGCCGGCTCAGCCCGCGCCCGGCGAACGGCGCGAGCCGATCGATCGTCGACGGACACCGCGTCCTCGGCGCCGCGCGCGCGAAACCGGCGCCGGGTCGCGCACCGCCGGCACCCCCGGCGATCGAGCCGTCCCGCGAGGCGGGGCCGATGGTCTCCAGCGCGCGCAACCGTGGGCTCCCGTGCCACGCCACGCGCGCGACACCCGCCGCGCGACGCCTTCAGGCGCGGCCGAACAGCCGCGCGACCCACGAGCGCTGCGGCGCGTGGGCCGCCAGCGCGTGCTGCGCGTCCTCGAGCGACGGATCGAGGATCAGCGCCCGCCGCCACTCGTCGCGCGCGCGCGTCTCGTCACCGGCGACGAACGACTCCTGGCCGCGCGCGTACGCGAGCAGCGCGCGGTAGCGCGTCGTGGACGGCGACCGGGTCGCGAGCTGCAGCAGCAGGTCGCGCGCCTCGGTCCAGTGCTGGAGCTCGAGGGCCTGACGGGCCTGCCGGAACAGGTTGGCCTCGTCGGGTCCGTTGCCGGGGAGCACGAAGGGAGGCGTCGTCATGGTGGACATCGTCATGGCGGCTCGACGGGGATAACGCGCGGCCGGATCGCCCTCGGCATCGAGCGGGGTAACGTTTCGGTACGCGTGTCAGCGATCGCACGCTCGGTCGAGGCTCCGTCCGTCGGGTGTCAGCGGCCGCACGTGCGACGGTTCGACTCATCGCGCGATCGTCCGCTGCGCTACGTCTGCGCGTTCGATCGTGGCAGGCTGCCGTCGTGCTCGCCGCGCTCGTCCTCTCGCTCGCGCTCGCCGCCGACGCCACCGCGGTCGCGGCGGTGCGCGGCCTGATCGCGCAACACGTGCGCGCGCGCGACGGCCTCCTGCTCGCCGGCCTCTTCGGCGGCTTCCAGGGCGGGATGGCGGCGCTCGGCTGGGGCGCGGGCGCCGGGCTCGGCCGGTGGATCGCGCGCTTCGATCACTGGATCGCCTTCCTGCTGCTCGTCGCGCTCGGGCTGCGCACGCTCGTCGCCGCGTGGCGGGGCGGCGATGGCGACGAGCGCGCCGGCGGCGCTCCGTTCGCGCTCGGGCCGCTGCTGGTGATGGCGGTCGCGACCAGCATCGACGCGCTCGCCGCCGGCGTCACCCTGCCGCTCCTCGCGGCACCACCGCCGGTGTCGATCGTGCTCATCGCCGCGGTCACCTTCGCGTGCAGCCTCGCCGCGGTCGCGCTCGGCCGCCGGCTGGGCGCGCACTTCCGTCAGGGCGTGGAG